>JBPOHY010000161.1:0-24719 GCA_052035055.1 candidate division WWE3 bacterium
GGATTTGAAGCGCACAGCAGTGCATACTACGGAATTACAGCCATTAACAAGATGTATCTTGAGGATGTGCAGGCAGTACAAACAAGTACTGATAACCCTAAGCAAAACACATATACAGTAAGTTGCAATTCAGACGCATATAAATACGCCGTACACAGTACCAAAGAAATTCCACACGGAGACCTTATTTTAAAGATTGATGACCCAATACAACGAGTCGACTATACAGTTAAATGGATAGATATAGACTTAGAGCAAAAGAGCTTGAACTTTGAAGTATCCTCGCCAATCAATAGACTTTCAGCAACATCC
This sequence comes from candidate division WWE3 bacterium, assembly GCA_052035055.1. Lineage (GTDB taxonomy): Bacteria > Patescibacteriota > WWE3 > UBA101185 > UBA10185 > JBPOHY01. The sequence continues at coordinate 313 of JBPOHY010000161.1, forward strand.
CCAGAAGCAATCCTTTTTGAAGACCAAATGGTAATTACCCAAAAAATAGATACGCAACTAACAGATTGTTCGAATATGGTAAAAGAACTCAACTCCGCAATAGAAATTTGCACTAAAGCAAAAACCGCAGCCGTCGAACCAACCCGTGTTGAACCAGCTAGACTAGACAGTGTGTTCTATATGGCAGGAGGATCACTCGCACTTGTTTCGGGTATACTGGGGTTCTTCATAGGTAAAAAACAACGAGTGCAAACCCCCATCAATAGCATTAATGAATAACTACTTATTAGCCCTAGGCATTACCATAGTAATAGAAACTCTCATAGCAATGCCTGTGTTAGGTAAAAATAAAAGCAGCATTTTGTATTCGGTAATTGTAAATTTGATTAGCCACCCTTGGGCATATATTGCATATATTTATTTTGGTGTTAATTATGTTGTCGTGGAAATTGCAGTAATCCTTGTAGAAGTAGGGCTTTTGAAAAAATTCACCAGCTTTCCACTCAAAAAGTGTATGTATTCTGCGTTAGCCATGAATTTGGGGTCTGCCTATATCGGGCGTTTGCTATATTTTTAAAAGATTTGGCGGAGAAGGAGGGATTCGAACCCTCGATACCTTGCGGTATGGCGGTTTAGTAAACCGCTGCACTCGACCACTATGCGACTCCTCCATACAATACATGGCTACATACAGTGGGCATTATATCAAAAATCCTATGCAGAAATAAAAAAACCCCTCCAAGCATTAAAATTTTTTGGGTTATTAAAATAAAGCCTTCTAATCAAGAAAAACGGTTTTCACGTAAGTAAGCTTATCGTCTACATTTTTTTGATAGTGCGCTGTTATTGCAGCAGCATTAGTACTAGACTGCTTTAGTAAAAAAAGCACCTGCTGGTCTGCCGGGAGCTTACTAGTAGACATTAATAGTCCAAATGTTAGCTCTAATTCTTCATTGGTTTTTTCTGATTTAAAAATTAGTTTTTGCATATAGGTTTAGTATACAACAAGATGCGGAGGGTACACGATGTACTGACTAATCTTTTTTCCCTGGAACATCTCAAAAAAAACCCAGCATATACAAGTAAGAGTGTATGCGTAACATCTACATTCATGAGACTACTCTCTCAAATTTTAACGCAGTCCACCACGTGGATAGGGTCATGCACAGTCCTAACAGTACCAGCTGGAAGGCTCTAGTCAGAATAGTATTTTGGCGGAGGGTGCGGGATTTGAACCCACGGTCCCGAATTACGGGACACGGCTTAGCAAGCCGCTGCATTACCACTCTGCCAACCCTCCACAGCTTTGTTACAGGCACGGCTATTATACATAATCCTTAAACTTTTTACATAAAGTAAAACATTGTACATCCAAAACACCAGCCAAATACAAAAGCTTAGAAACACTCAAGAGTGTGGCACCGGTAGTACAAACATCATCCACCAGAACAAACGTAGTACCAGCGGAATATTTGCTAACAACGGTCGAATTTAATTCAAATGCGTTTTCCAAGTTCTTAAATCTTTCGGTACGACCTAATAAGTACTGACCCTGCGTATGCACACACCTTTTTAGCAATCGCTCCTCGACCTTAAGACCAAAAGCAGCTCCTAGTTCCTTTGCAATCAACACTGCCTGATTAAATCCACGGCGTTTATAGCGCTCTGTGCTCAATGGGACAGGTATAAGCACAACGTCCTTGTAAACAAGACCGCATTTTTTTGCATGGTCTATACCTGCTTTTATCAAAACTTTCAGCGCAGCAAAAGTACGGGCACCATATTTTGCCCTTTTTAAACACAGACGCACCTTCCCCTCATACAAAAAACAGCTGAAAATTTTTGTGGGCAAAAAAGAGGTCCTACAACAGTCATGTACCTTACCTTCCTTACTAAACTTATCGCAAACGATACAAAAGTCATACTCTACTACGCGGCAATTATCCAAACACAAGTCACAAAACACTTTGCCCCTTTTTTCACAGATCAAACAGGTTGGTGTAAAAATGGCATTTATAAGCTTTTCCATAAGTTATCCACAAGGCTTTTTACACTACCGCAGTGAGCACAAACTGGACAGTAACCTATAACTGTGCGTGTGTTATACCCCGTAGCAATGATTAATATATGCTGCAAAAAACAAAATGAAAAGTTTATGAAATCTAGCAAAAATAGAAAAACACAGGCTCCCCTGTGTATACAACTATTATAACAGGAATATACTTAAATGTGCAGACTACCGCAAAAAGTATGAAACTGCTATAAATCCGCTATGCAAATGCCAAAAGACAAGCCAAAAGTAAGAAATATAACAAAAACGGTATACGAAATGGTATCGTATGCAGCCAAAAGATGGCCGTGGTATACCCTGTTGTCATTTACACTATTAATAGTTGCCGTATTAATCCCAATAGTTCAGGCATGGATAGGCGGTCAAATTATAGACACCCTTGTTGCACAACTAACCACCTCCCAGGGACTCGACGACAAGCTCATAAGACTCATCATAATACTCTTGGTATCGCTAGTAGTTGGCGACTTTGTTAAAAACCTAAGATCCATCACAGAGTACAACTTAATGGAAAAAATACGTATTCAAATGACCGAGGATGTAGTAAGAAAGCTGGCCTATCTAGATTCAGAATACTATGACACGCCAAAAATAAACGACATGATTAATAGGGTTCAAACTAAGCACAGACAAGCCCCGCATCAGTTCTTTTATGAGACATTAATCTTTTTGGAAGAGTTAACTAAGGTAGTTTCGGGTTTTGTGATTTTAATCGGACTTGGACCAATAGTTATACTAGTAACTTTATTGGCGCTATTGCCAGAAACCGTTAGTAACATGTTCTTCATAAAAAAAACCTGGAAGGTCATGAACGAGCTTACGGAAATGAGCAGGGATGCCAATATGACAGAGGGGATTTTGAAATCAGAAACAAATTTGCAAGAGTTAAGAATATTTAGACTCAGAGACTACATGATAGGAAGGTTTAAAGAATTATACGAGAACTACAATGCAGTGGAACTGAAAATCAACAATAAAAGAAGGTTATTTAGCAGTATTTTGGGGATTGTATCAATAATAGGGCACGGAATTAGTATGGTGGTAATAATATACAAAGTCGTTTATAAAACCATCACAATAGGACAATTTTCATTTTACTTAAGTATGCTAAATAGATTTGAAAATTCGGTTTACAGCATGTTTTCTGTGTCTACTAGACTTTACGAACGCGGACTATACGTGCAAGAGATTTTTGACTTTATGAGGCTCGAGCAAAAGATAAAAAACGGTAATGTGCTGCTGGAAAAATCAGCTAACCCCCCAGCCATAGAGTTTAAAGACGTATGGTTCAAATACCCAGGGGCAAGCAAGTACGCGCTAAAAGAATTCAGCTTAAAAATCCATCCTGGGGAGCACATCGCCATTGTGGGTGAAAACGGAGCAGGAAAAACCACCTTGATTAGATTATTGATGAGATTCTACGACGTAGATAAAGGCGAAATATTAATAAACGGCGTAAAAATTACCGAATTAGACCTGGACACCTGGTACGCTCTAGTAGCAACACTTTTTCAGGAATTCAACTTTTATCACTTTTCGGCCAAAACAAACATAGGGGTAGGTAATTTGGACTTAATGGAAAATACTAGCCAGATAATGAATGCAGCAAGGTCGGCAGGAGCGCATGACTTTATCCAAAGATACGACAATAAATACGACCAAATATTGAGCAAACAATTTTCGGGTGGTATAAATCCATCGGTAGGGCAAAAACAGAAAATTGCCTTGGCGAGAGCTTTTTTTAAAAAATCCCCAGTGTTGATTTTGGACGAACCCACAAGTGCAATTGACCCAAAGTCCGAGTTCGAAATCTTTGAGAAACTATTAAATTTTGCCCAAGGAAAAACAGTCATAATAATTTCACACAGGTTTTCTACAGTACGTAACGCAAATAGAATATTAGTAATTGAAGGTGGAAATATTATAGAGGAGGGTACACACGAGGAATTGATTGCACTAAACGGTAAATATAAGCATGCATTTGAGTTACAAAAACGGGGATATGAATAAAGCATTAGGCAAAAAAAATCCGGGCCAACAAATAAATGTTAAAACCCGGATTAACTAGAACATTCGACTACGGCGACTACTAACTCGGATTGTATCGGTAAATGCTGTTTAAACGGCCTAGTGCAACATCCGAAGCATTGATTGCAAACTCCCCTTGTGGATAGGTGCCCGTATAGTCACGCCCAATTACGCGTTTTGGTAAAAGCGCAGCAAGCTGGGCACTAAGCGGATCGCTGTAAGTAACTGGTACTCCCTGGCGCATACCCGGAACGGAAAACATCAAAAAATGGTCCGTTTCTACCTCTCCATGCAAATCAACGGGGCCTCCACTGTGTTCATCAAGGGCTGGAAAGATGAGCACTTCGGGATGTTCCGGTAAAAATGCCCAAACCAGCGGAGTGGCCAGTGCAGCGTGCGCATTATTGAAACAACACGCTAATAGAGTTACGCAAGCACACCCCATATCATCCATTACATCGTCCATGTACTCCTTAAAGAAGTGGGGAACCCATCTAGGGAGTGTCGGGCGCATATCGGGGGATACCTTCTGCAAAGCGCCTTGTAACAAAAGAGCGTTATCGGTGGCAACCACACGATAAATGCCGGTATCAAAAATCCGCACAGTACCCTTGCCGACGTCTCCACGGGTGGACAATCCAAAGGATCTACTGGTGCTGGGTGGATTTAAAGCCAAATGCATGTCATTCAGGACACTTGGACTATCCTTTGTATCGATGACATTTTCCGGACCCAGTACTTTGTGCGTCCCAGGAACAACCAACAACATCACGTTAGGACCCGCTTGCAAATTTTGGACCCTATTCTGATAGGCCAACAGGCGCACCAAGCGCTTGTGAGGATGGGAACCAGTAAGAACCTCAACATTACCTACAAACCCCTTCGTATCATTCAATGCAGCTCGACCAGCAGATACACACATGTTTTTTCTCCTTGAAAAAAAGTTAAAGTGACTAAATTACGCATATTTTACCATGCTATGAGTTATTGAACAAGGGAGCGTGAAAAAAATATAAGTTGCAGGCTAGCGGGCGTCAATAGGGGGGTAGTTAAGCTCGGGCAGATTAGGTGGATATTGAGTTTTAGGAATCTCCTTAACATCTCCTCCCGCTCTCAAAAAAACGGCTATCTGAGCGGCGTTATGCTCCATTATGCGTTTTTCGACCGCTAGCATAGCCTCCTCTGAAACACCGTCCGCAAACCCTATACTATCCACTACGGTTGGGGGTTCTGCGCGGTTAGCTAATCGATGGAAAGCAACATGTGTAAATTTGGGAGTCCTCGCAAATAGTGTGGCCTTGACAATATTTTCTGAAGGGTCCTCAGGGTTATTAGAAAAATCAAAGGCACCAGTGTCTATATTCATGCTTGCAGGCAAGAGCATAAGGCCCTCCCTTACGGCAGCTCCTTTATAGCCCTCGGTCATATTGGGAATAGGTATTTCAGGTGTAGGTACAGGAAAACGGTCGCCAGTTTCGATCATACATTTATTTTACTTAGATTTGTGGGAATTTCAATGCTGGAAACTCGGCACTTTGTGCCTATTGCACCCCAACTGGCTAAGTTCTGGTACTCACTAACTAATCTTGGTGGAGATGGGGGGAATCGAACCCCCGTCCTGAAAGCGCAAAGTACAAAAGTTTACAACGCAGGCAAAGCCGGCGCTGGGAGGCATTAAGCATCCCAAGTTTAGCAAGATAGATTTTTAGAAAGCTAGCTATCTCACGCTCTAGAACTCTTTCTATAGACTAGGTTTAAGGTTTGCCCTTTTGGAAAGTTAGTTCGTCAGACTAAATATCCGCAACCTGATTTTATAAGACCCTTTTAGCCCTTTCAGGTAAAAACTAAAGGATCGCCATATCGCTTAAAAAATTAAGCGGCTGCGTAAGCGTATTCTGCGAACGCTGGCTGAAGTGCTACTTCGTTTTCTGCACTTATAGTTTTGTTGGCTTTTAACAAAGATCCAACACTTTGACTTGCTCTTGTAAATTTTGCAGTCAGTCTAAGCCACTGCATCCCCATACTCTGAGATTTTATAACATTAAGAAGAATTAGGCAAATTACTATGGGGCCATCAGCTGTGTGGGCTTGTTACTCACTACACGCATTAGCTACAGCCATCCAGTCATTAGCAACAGTGGTAGCACAAAACTCTTGGTGAGCGCCTAAAGGATCTGCGCCAACAGCAAATGTACAAAGGGCATCAACCTTTAATTGTTCGCTCCAATCTGAACACGAACCAGGAGACGAGGCAGAAGCCAAACCGTAAGCAACTGAAAAGGTTGCGTCCAAAAAGTTACATCTACTAGCGGTGACGCTTCGACCTTTAGAAACTATTTCCACAGCCTGTGGGTAAAAGTAGCCTATCAATATATCGTAAGGCCCTTGCTCACCACTTGCAAAGTCGTCACAACCGTCTACGGGAATACGACCCCACCAAGGGATGCCAACGTCTTCTTCGTCTGCCAATTGCCAAATTCCTGTATACGGACTCAAAAACCCATTAACACCATTCATAGCAGCAACTATCATCCCAGCCGGAACGTTGTATGCAGCTGCAGCAGCATTTATAACAGCCTGCATTTCGAATGACATGCCCTGTGGAATGGTTGGTGGGGCACAACTACCGCTTAGACTACAACCACCTTCGGCCATGTCTAACAAATCCTCTAAAGTTATTTCTTCCGGAACATCCTGTATTGTACAATCCCAGGCACCACTTCCAGCAGGCAAGATTCCAGTAGTATCACTACACCAGTATTTTATCGGCAGATAATTAACAAGTGTATTAAAGTAGAGCGGATGCTTGGCTATTTCCAAGAACGAGGCGTTAGGACCCCCGACTCCTTTGGTTTCTTTACCATCGTGGAGATTTGGAGCTTCTGCCGAAGAGGTCGCTCTGGAGTCCAACTGCATAACTGCACGGTACAAAGGCATGTCTTTAGAAGGAGGCCAAAATGCAAAAACCATACTGTTACTTGCCCGTGAAATAAAATCAGTGTTTAAAGTTGTTTCGTCTTTCTTTGGTGCAATATTTAAAGTTGTATCCTTTGATAGGGATCCGGCACAAATGTTAGGGCCTGCAAAAGATAGAGCGCAAGCTGGATAGTCTGGATCAGGGCTTGTAAAAGTCTTTTTCTTTTTATTCGCGGGACAGTGATCAACGCCAATAGTAGGAAGAACGGGATCCTCCAATTGATCATCAACATGTTCCTCATCCAAACATACCTGGTTTTCTGGACAATTATCAGTGTTTTCGGCTGGAAAGATGGATGCATATTGTTCTTGTAGACAAGCCTCTGCAGGCTTCACAGATGGATAAGTAGGATCATTTCCTATACCCGTTCTTTCTATATGAGGATCCTCACAGGATGTATATACACCCCCATCAACAGCGCATTCGCATTCAGCCGCTTTAGTATAGGTTTCCCAGTGGTCTATACGTAACGTACGCACAGCGAATTCGGGGTTACCACCACCGTCTGGTGGGTTTCCACCCGGAAATGCCTTTTTTTCCTCGTTTGCTACATGCCCCAAGGCAACAGGAGTCCATGGATAACACTCATGACTACCGGGATATCCTGGGTTATTTGGATCGGCATAAGCAGGAAATATTTGGTTATCGGAATTATAGTCAAAAGATTCCTCACACAAGGGATAAGTAACGCGCAAATCATCCATAGGCTGGGGATTATCACCAAGCTCATCTGTTCTATTTGCCATAACCTGTATAGCACCAGGTCCGTAAATAAATAAGCCATACGCAGCCTGACCGGCGGCTTCAACGGCACAACCAAGGTCAACAGTATTGCCACCACCACAAGCAGTTAAAACGGCGTCCAGAACCTTTTGCTGCCAACAATTAAAGTTTTTACAGGAATCTTCATTATTTAGTGCAAGTTCTTTTTCACGCAAAATAGCAGTTGACGACATGTAAACGGTTCTTTGAGGGGTAGGCGAGTCCATTTGGTCATTGCGAGTTGCGTCCTGAATACCCTGAAAGGTTTTTATTAGCTTATCCGCAAAGGTGGGTTCGGTAGAGGGAGTTACCTCCGGATTATACCCAGCCACATAGGATAGCGCACATATACTCATAGGATTACCTATAGAACCAACAGGGGTACCCTTGGGCTGAAGGCCACCATATTCGGCTGCAAATGGATGGTCAAAAACATCAGAAAATTTCTTCCCTGTAACCTGATCGCTGGTTAGTGCCAGCGCGCTAACAGCACTTGTTCGAGGGCCCTCATTCTTTTCGTTGGCCAAAAACGTGTTCGTTGCGGTAGTTATCGTTCCAAACTGAGCCTCGGTACCACCTCCAAAAACATGCGCCTCAGGTCTGGGGGCCTGGCAGTTGCCAGTGAACGAGTCATTTGTGGTTTGTTCGCAGCTAGGAACACGGGCGCTACCTGTAGGCAACATATACTCGGGCCTAAAGTAATACTCCGGGAGGCTGTAGGGACCACAATACCCTTCACACTCCGGGTCATTAATGTCACAAATACTCCATGGCGGTTGAATTTTACATAATTGAATAGGGGCACCGCCTTGCTTACAAACATATGCGGACAAATCAGAACTCGCATATTGCTGCTCCCATACCGAAGAGGAACCCATACACGAAGCCGGCGCTCCACAAGTTTGGGAATTACGAACACTTGAATTTTTCCCCTGGGAGTCTTTGCATTCTAAAAAGTAATCGCAAGGTAATAGATTTAGGTCATTCTCAGGTTCCCCAAAGTATCTTAGGTGTGTAAATTCACCGTCCGAGGGTACACAACCGCCGAGTTGACAATTAACACCGCCAACTGGGTGCGTCGGGTCTTGATACACTGCCGTCAAGTCTTCGGTATTTATGAAAGAACGATATGGAAGACCCGAACACTGTTTTGGAACAAAATCTAAAGATATAGCAGTGGCAAACTCTTCCCAAGTTAAGTGGTCCGTAGGGTTACTATCCGGTGTATGACAAAGTGCTGGGTTTTCTGGATGCAGCCGCTCACAATCTTTTGACCACAAACCCCCATGGGTTTCGCCCAATTCAAAATTAATATAGCCACCACCCAAAACAATGTTGGGGTTACCATTCTTTTTATGTCTTCCATCGAATTCCGTAAGGGTTGTAAAATGGTCCACTGTGGTTGGAGCAGATCCCTGGCTCACCATAGTAAGAGTAGAATCAACCTCCGCAGTACAACCCAAAAGATCGACTCTATTTGTGAAATCTAGTGTGAGTGGGGGAAGCCCTGGAACACCGTTACCCGAACAGTTAATTGGAATAGTCAAATCGGTCATATCCTTAGCAGATGCAAAAGTAAGCAAGTCAAAGTTGCCATCACAAAAAATCGCTAAATATACTTTAAAACCTGGTGGGCCAATTCGTCGCATTGTAAGGTGAAATCTACCGGCTTCATAAAAACCGTCCTCGCGCAACGTGGTTGTAGTAGATGAAAACAGATGGCCCAATGACCCTTTATCCTTACCAGTTGTCGTACCTGGAAGAGCCTCATAAAGTGCGACAGTTGCATTAGGGATACCACCAGCAACGATTTTTCGACCGCCTACTAGCTCTGCTCCAGAATTTATAACCTTACCGCAAATAGAAGCCATTCCTGGGTCCTCGGCAACAGGACACTTACTCCCAGGGATGTAATTAACGTCCTCGCCATCAGCTGAAACATGAGTAAGGGCTCGGATGACTGGTTTAATGGATTGTTCGAGGCCGCGAAAAAGTATAAGACCCAAAATGAATATACAAACAGTAAAAATTGCAAAAGGTACCTTACGATTCATCTGCTAGATTATACCATTCAAACTCGGCCCAGCAGATACTTTTTAGAAAGATCCAGGTCTCGTTTTATTTGCTTTTCCTTGACGCTTTGCTTTTTTTCGAATAGCTTTTTACCCTTAGCAACAGCCAATTCGAGTTTAATTTTTCCGTGTAACAAAACCAGGGCTAGCGGAACAGCTGTTTTACCTTTCTCTTGTAAATGTCTTCGTATCTCGGACAACTCGGTTTTTGTTAACAAAAGTTCACGCGGGCGACGCGCGGTAGAGTCGTCGCTTTCTTGGCTTTGCTTAGAATATCTACCAATATTTAAATTTACTAGCGTAAGGATGTCTTCGACAAAAGAAATATAGGAACCCTCAAAATGAATGTTGCCCTCCTTTATAGCCTTTACCTCATGTCCCTTAAGTGCAATACCGGCAATATATTTGTCTAAAACTTCAAAGTTGAAAAGTGCTTTTTTATTTTTTGAGAGGAGCATTTTTGTACAGGATTAAACTACCTTCTCTTTGGGGGACCCATGACGGCTGCTTCTATCTTTTTTGGCATACTCAAAGCTAAACCATAGCCAAAGAGGTATACCAAGAAAGGCGCTAATATCCTCATCAAAACATTAGTTATGTTGTCTAAGCCACCGGTATTCATACCGTTTATAATATTGTGGGCAAACTGATCCACCAATTCTCTTATACCACCCATGGCAAATAGAGCTAGACCGTACACACCCATCTTTTTAAACCAACCCGCGAGTTTATCGTCGTTGCCGGGGATCGCGTATAAAGCCATTTCAATTGGGGCACTGGCTATACCTACAATCATTTTTAAGTAAGTGATCAAAACGCTTATGTAAAATATAAATCCTAAAACCGCTAATGTTACCGAAACAGCTACTAAAAGGGTCCCTACCATAGGTAATGCAAAACCAGCGGCTAAAATTCCACCTATCAAAGATGCGATACCGATACCCAGTCCGTTCTCTGCAAAGTCTAGCCAAACGTCACCGCTTGAGGTTACTGCATTAAAGAGCGTTTTTGCTACTAACGGGGCACTGTTGTACATTGACCAACCAAAGCTGGCCAACAAAGCACCAATAGGATAACTGAAAGCAATCATTATTATCGCAATTACCACTTTTGGCAACGCATACTGAACAGTAACTACTGTTTGCTGGCTTATTTTTTTACGTGTAATAATGGTGATGCCGATGTAGAGCATTATTAAAGACATCAAGGCAAAAGCTACATTACGGGTAACCTTCCATACATTTAGTATTGGTTCAATAAACGGCTGCCTATAGTTTACTTGGGCCATAACCTTGTCACCTACAATTGGTATCTTAGAAACACTGTCTTGAAAGAAGTAAGCGAAATTAACTGGTATAGGGCTGTGCTCTATAGAAGCCTGGATGTAATTGGTCATACCCAAAAGGCTACCGCCGATAGGATTGTTCATGTTGTAGTTGTAACCTGCGCCTTCAACATCTCCTTTGTAATATTGATTTGCAATTGCCTGGCAAACAATATCGGGGGTTCCACTACAATCTCCTGGAATATCTAGGCCAGGGTAGTTTGCTTCAAAATAGGCATCGCAGCCTCTAAGTTCGGTTAAGGTAACACCGTTCACACTTGTAAACAATCCGTCAAACATTAGCGAAGTCCAGTGATCAACCGTTGTAAGTCTTATTGCATCGAGTTTAGAAGCTAAAGTATCAAACCAGCCTTTTTCTGGCCGACAGGCATCCAGAACTAACTGTTGAGCGTGCACAGGTTTATGAGTAGAAAACGATAACAAGGCAACAAAAAACAGTGTGGCAAAAAAAGATTTATTAATAAGAGGTTGTCTATACATGTTCAATGTATATTCTCTAATACTAAATCAAAAATATCAACAAGATTCTAAAAGCATGATAGTGGCAAAGCCTTTCATAAATACCAAAAACTAGATAAAATAAAAGCCATGGACAACAATCCTTTATATCCTGGGTACGCACCCGACGATAAAACACCACCCGAGCAAATTCCCGGATATGTTCCAACGCAAAAAGATATTGGTCAGCAGGTTCCTGGTTATTACCCAGGTAAACCATTTGTCCGCAGCATACGCGACGGCGGAGTACTGGAACCCATTACTTTTAGTATGGGTGTCACTACAGACTATTTAGATGCCCTCTCAAACGGTTTTGCCGAAGCCCCCTACTTACCATTTAGAAGACTAATGGACGACCTTAAAGGCGCCGGCAAGGCACAAGTCTTTGGTTCTGCCGCAGTACCGGTGGAGCAAATTGACGAATACGACCTAACGGGCCTTAGAGGATCCTCCGGCTTGGCGGTGTCCCTAAATCCTGACGACTTGTCTGACCCAGAAAAGTGGATGAACAACACGCTAAAAGCCGCATGGAAAACAGTCGCCAACATGGACGAATTTACCAATAGAACTAACACACTTATATGGGAAGCAATAACTAGAGGCGAAACCGAAATAAAATCCGCAAGTGCCATAGGAACCTTTGGGGCGCTGTTTGCAGGTGCAGGGGCCATAAGTTCGGCTAAGGATCGCGCCACTAGGTTTGGGGATCCAAAGACAAATTCCTTTAAGCTCTATGGCGTAGGTATAACCAAAACATATCAAGAAAATGTGTTCAACCTGGTAAGTGGTACATCCGAAAAAATGGATAAAACCGTGGATGTATTTGAAGACTTTGCAAAAGCGGTCGTTGAATTCCAAAAAGATAAGGACAACGCATTTTTTAGGGATACCAAATACGATGAGGTCCTAAAAAAGGCTATGACCGCGACGAGTACAGAGTTGGAGCAAAAAGTAAAAGCGGGGTTTTTTAAGAGCACAGAAGAACTCGAGCGAGTAAACCTATTCCTAGCGCAATCAAAAGTAATATCTGATATAGGCGAATACGGCGGAACCTTTAAGGGTATGACCGACAACCTGACTCAGATGGTGCAGAGTTCGGATGCAGTACTAGGACCACAGCTACTTGAAACGCTAAATAAAGCTAATTCAAAAGCAGATTCGGTCAAAAAATCCATTGCCAGTTTAAGATCCTTAAAAATAACCTCCCTAGAAGGAAAAGCAGAAGTATCGAGGATGTTAAAAGAACTCGAAGGAGTAGAGGCACATATAACCGGTATGGAAAACCTCATTGGTACCGGAGTCAAGAGCAGGTCTAAAACAGTCAATGACTTACTGCTCATCGCAAATAAGCCGGGCAGTTTTGTACAAAGGGGTGCCCGTGCCAGTAACCTGTATACGCAGCTCGGCAATATGTCAGGAAAGATAAAAGGCGACGGCTCATACGAACGAAGATTTTTAAAGAGTGTTGTGGACCAGGGGTTTTTTGGCTTAGGTAACAATAGCTACAGTTTAAATGCGGTGTTCCGAGGACAAACTAACAAGCTCGAATCCTTTAGGCTGCTCAATTACCTCGACCGAATGCACGAAGAAAGGATTGCATTTGCGACAGACGAAAAAGTAAAGGATTTTTCTAAAGGCATAAACCACCTCATCGAAAAGAGGTTTTGGAGTGAACATATAGTACCAGCGATAGAAGGGTATACCCCAAAATATTACGCCCAAATGATACTTAAGCGCATCCACTACTTTGGACTTGTAATAGACGAAGAAAGGTTAATGAAACAGATGCGAGGCCCAGGGTTTATGGGTAAAATCAAAGGGGCGCTTGGGCTGGATCCAAATGCGCCGGGGATGGTTTTTGGGAATTACTTTAGGCTAGATTTTAAACATAACGGTACAAGGTACTTACCAAGGATTTACGGGGGCTCGCATTTTACATTAGTAGATACACTAGCAAAGGCTGTAAAAGACAAGAAAATAGATATTAGTACCCTAGGGTTGTTACTGGCAAATGTGAGTGACCCTACAAGCAAAGCAGCTCGTGACCTTTTGGCAAGAAATGGGATCACACTAGCAAACCTAGGACTTGCGGACGATAAAGAACTTAGGGCACAATGGGCAGCCCTGCAAGGTTGGGTGCACCGAAATAAAAAAAGATTTGGTAATGCAAATCTAAACGACGCCGGCTTTTGGACCGAATTTATGAGGGCTTTAATGGCCGAGCACTTTAATGAGAACACGCTTAAAATAACGCGTAAGTTCGCGGGGTTGCTAGAAAAAGCTTGGTCAACCTTAAATAAAATCCAGACCAAGTTCTTAAATAGATTTGGTAAGTTCATTGCACCGATTACGTACATTTCTAACTTTGTCGCCGACCGCGTAGCAGACCTAATACCAAAACTGCTCGCAGTGGTATTCGGCGGAGCTACCGGAGGCATAGCAGGTGGCGTGATCCTAGCGGTATCAAGACTCATGAGGCCAATAGTACGTGCTGTCACTAAAGCCACAATGGATTTTGCCCAAAACTTTGTCCTTGGAGCACTAAGGGGAGACCTCTTAAAAGCATTTAACGAGCTCCAAAAGCTTGTCGTAAATCTGGTTAAAACTATCACTGTTATAGTCGGCGTACCGGTACTAGCCCTGGCAGCGGTCTCGACAATTTTTATGGGGGCCTCACTAACAACAATGTCACCTATTGACGCAGCTAAGAATAATTCGGGGGCTGGAGGAGGGTTTCAACTACTACCTCCGGGAGAGGGATTAACTGTAACAGTTCGTAAAGATGTAGTAGTAACTTATTACGCTGGGTCATTTACTAATCCTAAAGAACCCATACCCAACGAAGCCCTAACAATGGGTGGAATAGACGTAGCATACATTGCGACCATAACACCTAAAGTGACGATTAGCGACCAAAGCGTATCTTACACGGATAAGGCCAAGATAAAAATGATGGATGGCGTTAACGAAGAACTATTCCCAACACAAAGCGGTATTTTGGATCCATTTGTAAACGGCACGCCAATAATAATAGACCTTCCAGAAACACACCTAGACAGCCTAACTTACGCAGACTCAATAGTATCCAACGAACTAACAGCTAACATGCCGGCAGTAATAGGTATGACAGAATCCCCACAAGCGGTTTCATTTACGAGATCCTTTAGAATAGGTAACTTTGTTGCGGAATGCCCACTGTATGATTATGTCGTTATGACCAATGCATATAGTACTGCGGATGCACCAACCGGCCACGGGCGAAACGACTATTGGGTCGGAATATGTGAGGACTTTTTACCGGACCAGTCTAAATACGAGGGGTGCCTTTGTAACTTCCCCATTCCCTGGGCGGCAGGGCAAAACGGCTGTCCAGGGGTAAACTGTGCACCACTGGATTCGGCTAGTGTCTGTTACGATAAATGGACCTCGGGGTCGAGCAGAAGTGCCACTTACGGAGCTGCTTTGGATGTGAGACCTCCACAACAGGTACAAGGATCCGCAGTCGAGGTATGGATGCCGGCGCTTGGTAATCCCAACAGAGAGTGGTCCACCGATCGTTTACTACCTAATAACAAGGGCGGATGGGGATATGGACTCATAGCTACCTCCTTTGATGCAGCAGGAGATTACGTTATGTATATCACCCATATGGCCCAGGAAGACCTTAAGATCAACTCTACTTTAAGAGCAGGCGATCAGTTGGGGTGGGTATTTACGAATTGGCTAGGGAGTGATGGAGCACCATACCCAGCTAACATACACATTCACATCGAGATTTCTGAAAATGGAGTATGGAAAAAACCAAGAGAGGATAGTGTAGTATGTTATCAATAGGTATGTCGTCTTTTGTTAAACGAAATTACAAAGCACTAATAGCGCTATTTATAGTATTGGCAATTCTTGCGGCAATCTTTTACAGTAGCATCCCACGCGAAAAGGCCGTATTAACAGAGCCTGCACCTTTTGACGTTACTAAAGAGGGTTTTTACTTTAAGGGTGTAGAACCTGCAACATCGCTAGTAGAAACAATAAACACAGCCACAGCTATTAAGCTTGAATTTACAGAAGAAGTTGATTTAAAGGTATTGAAAGTTGAGATTAGCCCAAAGACTGACTTTGTAATAAGGGTTTACGATAACCCCAAAGTCGTGCAAATCATTCCATACAAAACTTTTTGGAAGCTTGGAATTGATTACACAATAAAAGTTAGCAATATAAAGTCATTGAGCGGGGAAGATTTGGGAAGTGACATTGAAAGAAATTTAAGAATAGTAGAACCGGATAACGTAGAGACCAAACACTTTTAACAGAACTTGAGGTTAAGGACAATACGTAGGTTTTGCCTCACCCGTTATACCTATGCCTTGAGTGAATCCCCACCAATTACAACCAATTTTTTGAAATATTTCGTCTGGGGTAGAAAAAGGACTTATGCCTAAGGCACTCGAAAATATCAGGAACATTGCAAAAAATCCAACTATTACTAAAAATCCTACAAACGCCCATGTCCATGTAAAAGTGGCGCCCATCATACCTTGAGGAGTTCCCCAGGACATTGCCAACTTTATAGCACCATAGCCTATCATTATTGCTAAAACACCACCAACAACCCAAATAAAAATATTAAAAGTCCTGACTATTGGACACATTATATTTACAGGAGTCGGGTTTTCGGGGTCATAGGTAGTACAGTACTTTTCTTGTGCAAAAGCAGTAGAACCACTAAACAAAGTGGCTATAAGTAAAGTATATATTACAAGTGATTTAAAAATTTGGACCATTTATTATATTAGTATCTTCGATACCAACCGAACGCGCTACGCTGTTTTTAAACACAATTGTAGCAATAGATACACAACCAGCTATAACTGCCCATATAAACGCATCCCAAGCTTTTTTGGTTGCCTTTGGATTACCCGCAGATAGAGTATGTAAAACCATCGAGTATGCCAGACACCCCATTGAGATGGCAAAGCTTGTACCCAAAACCAAATTGACGCCTATATTTACAAAACTTCCGACAGTACCTAAACGTGTAACACGATCAGCACCGGCATAGGTTTCGCCCCACATTACTACATTAGTTAGAGAATCAAACATAAATTTATTTTAATATTCCAGATAGACCAAAGGTCCCCCCGAGGAGGGACCTTTAAGTCAATAATTACACGATCAACTAAAAGAAGTTGGTAATACTGTTCTGTTGTATGTTACCACCTGTTAAGTTCTCGATTATACTCTTTGCTACAGTGATAAAGAACAAGCCAACGCCTCCGATAACTGCATATGTTAACCATTTCTGTGCAGAATCAACTGCCTGCTTTTCGCCTTTAGAAAGAACATACTGGACGAAGCCCAACGCCAACATAACAAATACCAATGCATAACCAACGCCCAAAACTAAGTTGATAATAAAACCAAAAACGTCTGACAAAGTATCAAATTCGGTATCGCCTAGAGGATTGGATACAGAAGTACCTAAACCTTGTGCGTAAACCTTTGTTATTAATGAAGAAAGCATGTTTCTAAGATTCTACACCCCCTTTTAGTCCTGGATTTGCATTTAGCAACTCCAGTAAAAATCTACAACTAACCATTTTTAAAATCCTACGGAACCTCCTAGGATAGTATTAATTATAACCCTAAGAATAGCAATGGACAATAAAATGAATAGGGTTCCCAAAACAGCGTGTGTCAGCTCTTCTTTACAATCCTTTAACTTATGGGGATCACCCTCGCTAGTCATTAAGCAGTACCCAGCCTTTGCATTAAAAAACAACCCAATAACCAAGCCAGTCGGGTACAGGAATGCAAATATTGTAGATATGACTCTTTCGAAACTAAGGATAGGACCAGTATAAGGAGGGGCAACATATATTTCGGCACAGCTAACATCGGGTATACAAACGCTGCTTATACAGGAGTAGCCGGGAGCAGGACAACCGTCGCAGCCTGCTACACTACAACTAGTCCCAGGGTTAATTTCTTCCTCGGGTTGACACGTACCATAGTCTGGGCTTGAGGGATCCTCTATACAATACATGCCCCCGCAACAATCAGTTGGGTTTGGCGTAGCGGGATTAGTATCGCAAGGCTGGTTTTCGGTATTTACGCAAATATCGCCATCCCATGAGCAATGGCCTGCGCCATCGAGTGCAGATCCAAAGAGCGCATCGTCACAAAGCATTGTTTTAGCCGCTTCCTGACAGCAGTCACCATAGGCGGGATCCCCGAACACATCGCATCTCCAAGGTTCATCATGATCTATTGGTGGGATTTCTAATGGCGGGTCATTTGGGTCCCATGGCCACTGCTGAGTGCACGTTCCTGCAGGGGGGAGACATTGCCAAGCGCCGCCTTCGTCGGGGTTTTGTCTACAAGTCAAGGGTATACCTGCGCCTTGCAAACAGGCACAATCGAGTTGCACCGAATCACATGACTGGCCTTGATACACCGGACTGCACTTACCAGTTCCTGGGTTACAAACGTTAGAGGCGCAACTGCTGTCATCGACACAGGATTCACCTGCGGCTAGTTTACCGCCACACCACTCTATTGTGTCAATACCACAAGTACCGGACTCTCCATCTGCTATAGGATTTCCATCATCATTTAAACATTGTAGGGTAGCGCTACAGCAAGCCATCCCAGGATCTGTGACAGCATCGTTGGAATCGCAAGGGTCTCCAGCAACAGATGGGTAGTGACCCCCAGCGCAGTCAGTACACACTCCATCAGGATAGGAGCCGGTAGTCAGGCACCACTTGTCTATCCAGTCGCCGCGCTCAGCATCTATTGGTTCAAAAATAGCACAGCGCTTGCCCAAGTTGTCTCCCTGATCCAAAGAACAGCCGGTATCTCCTAAATCCCAAATACAACCGGAATGTTGCGTGCATGTCCAATGGAGAGTTATTCCAGCCCAGGTTTTTACATCCAAACACGCCTCCCCTTGCGCACAAGTAAGCGCACCACCCTGACTTGGATCCGGGGCACCACAACTGGAATATATTTGTGGATGATCATCACTACCACCTAAGCCATCGTTAAAACAATCACTGGACTCCCCGTTACAACCAAGTTCCCCGGCACCTCCTATGTTATTGGTACAAACCAACTCACCAAAATAATCTGGTGGGGAGGATAAACAGGATCTATCTGGGTCACATCCATACTCACCGCAATGAGAGAAACCATCGTCTGGATCCGCTAAACATACGTCGGCTTTGGAGACGTGCGCAAAGAACGTAGCACCCAATAGTAAGGTACTCAACATAACCAAGCTTTTTACTGCAACACGAGCGCACATATGTACTGATTATCTAGATTTTTTACGGAACAGTCAATAAAAGACTTGCGAGATCACAGGCTATAGGGTATAATATGTCGAAACTTTAAACAATCCGTACGAAACACAAAGGAGTAATATGAGTAATTTTTTTGCAGGAATCGCAGAGAAAAGAGCAGCCATGGATGCATGGTTGGGGCAACACGGCACCATCAAGTACGTTCTCAACTTTCTGTTGACAACTTTTATGGGATGGACGGTGTTCGCTATTTTCTTATTTACGGCCTATACTGCCGCGCTTGCCAGTTGGGGATACAGTATTTGTGGAGCAGTTTTTCTTGTGCTTTTGGTACCTTTAGCCGCCTTTGGGCGCCTAGCATCGGGAATCATCAATCACAATGATAGGAATCCAGCGCGAGGAGGGGCGGATGCACCAGATCAAGGAACGCAAAATAACAACGCAAATACTACGCTGACCCTGGAACAAATCACCACAGGGCTAGAGGCACTCACCGATGACGAAAAAAAAGCGGTCATCCGAGCTGCGAAAAACCTATTACCCGCCCGGCCAGATCCTCAACAACGGAGACCCCAAAACAATCCACCTGCGCGGCGACGCAACTATTAGTAGCCGTACGTAGTTAGTATCTATAGGACCCAAGTCTTTTTTTATAAATACTTGGGTCTTTTTTTTGTCTAATTTTGGCGCCAGAGATTTGATATAATAGGCTCAATGCCAAAGCTGCCGGTATCAAAAAAACCTTTGCTAATAACGCTGTGGATACTCATATCCATAGGCGTGCTACTTGCATCTAATATAGTTCTCGCAAAAAGTAAGTGCGACGACCTCGAAGACCTAGACAAACGCGCAGAGTGTTACGGGGAAAAAATAGAAGAAAAACAGGACGAGTACGAGTCCACAAGTAAACAGCTTTCTAATATAAGGTCCCAAAAAGACCAAATCGCCGGAACAATTTCTAAATATCTTAGCGAACTAAATGTTACCCAAGGACAAATAGACGAACTCCAAGGACAAATAACCAATATAAAAAACGAGTTAGCCATAATTCAGGATAATTTAACAGACCGCAAAGGCAAACTTTCGGAAAAGACGACACTTAGAAATAGAGTTCTCCGAAACTACCTCAAAAAAAGCTATAAATCAGATCTGGAAATGATATTTGCAGGAAATCCAACTGGCGCAACACTAAGCGGGTTTCAATACTCCTCAATGAATTATATTTTTAATAAAGCACTAGCCGACGAAACAAAAAAGGTTATATATCTCTTAAACTCCGAGATTGATACCTTTGAAGGAGATAAAAAAGAGGCCGAAAGTATCAGGCAGGAGCTAGAAACAACTCAAAGCAAGCTATTATCACTAAAAGCCGATATCGATGCAAAAAAGGCAGACGCGCAAAATGACCTGACGGATTTGTCAAATAAAGAAGAATCATACGAAAAGGAACTCTCGGAATTAGAAGACGAGATCGAAAGTCTGTCTTCAAAGCAACAGGACATTTTAAAGCAAAAATATGGTGACGAAATAATTAGCGGGTACGAAGCTTCTAGTTACAAATTACCGAACCCACCATTTAAACCCGCCTTTGCCGCCCTAAGCTATGGAGCATACACACACCGTAACGGTATGAGCCAATACGGTGCGATGGGACGCGCCGAAGATGGCCAAGACTACAAAGAAATACTCGAATATTATTACGAGACAAGTGTAAAGGAAGAGGACGACTTTCCCGACGAAATTAATGTGCAAGGTTATGGGACACTAGACTATCAATATTACCTTTATGGATTGGCAGAAATGCCAAGTGACTGGCCACTCGATGCATTAAAAGCACAAGCAATAGCCGGACGAACCTATGCATACAAAGCCAACAAACCTATTTGTACAAGCCAAAGTTGCCAAGTATTTTTAAAAAGCAAAGCCGACAACCCACCTAGCCGATGGAAACAAGCCGTAGATGAAACCGAAGGTGAGATACTTGATAACCCAAAAAATTCACAGTACTCCTCAACAACCGGCGGCTATCTAAATCAAACAGGATGGGATGTTAAGGAAGGCGGAAGTTGGCCAAATGATGCCTACGAAAAAATAGCCGGCTCCCCGTGGTTCTTTAAAGCCTGGTACACCAAAAGTTATACAGACAATACAGATACATGCGGACGCAGCACACCGTGGTTAAGCGAAGACGAAATGGCCGACATTTTAAACGCCTGGATCGTGTGGCGTAAAGGATCAGGCAGCGAAAAGGATCATATAACACCAACTACAACTAGCTGCTGGGGCGGCGATCCATACTCAAAAGATGAAATGAAGGAAAAGGCCGGCAACTACGAAACTCCGTTTACGAGTATAAGCAATGTGTCGGTGAGTATTAGTAGTAACGGGTACACATCAAAGGTTAACTTTTCTACAAACCGCGGCAGTGTAAGCATTGATGGCAGCGAATACATGACTGTGTTTAACCTAAGGTCCCCAGGATATGTTTCTATCAGAGGTGTAGTAGGAAACAAAGCGTTGTATGATATCAAGCATGAAGACTAGCACTCTTAGGACAAACTTAACTACCCTAATATTAATAATTGCCGGAACGCTTATACTCTTTAGACCCCCAATAGACCCAGACCTCGGATGGCATCTAAAGTATGGGGAATATATTACAACCCACGGACAATACCTGTATCAAAACTTCTTTTCTTATACTTTTATTAATTATAAATGGACAAACTCTTATTGGTTATCCCAAATTATAATGTACGCGTTATACAGCAAGGCCGGAGTAATTGGGATTGGAATCGGACTATCTTTATTGTTTGCAACCACGGCAACTGTCCTTTTTAAAAGAGTATTTAAAGACACATACCAAACACCTCTAATACTTTTATTTGTATTGGCTGGATCGTTCTTGCTCTCGGTGAGACCACTTGCGTTTAGCTCCATTTTTTTGCTTATCGAAATATTTGTACTAAGCTATAAACCACGTCTCAAAAAATACTTGCCGATTATGTTTTTGCTCTGGGCCAATATGCACGCCGATTTTGTTTTTGGACTGTTTGTACTTGGAACCTACACTGCCTTTGCGTTAGTACAGAAAACTCAAGATGAAACTCGAAAAACATCCCTTAGCGTATTAGCTTTTTGTGTCTTAGTGACATTTGCAAACCCCACCGGCATCCATTTATGGCAAACCCTACTAAAAGAAACCAACCCATTGCAGTTTAAACATATTGCAGAGTGGAAACCGATTGAGTTTGACTTTACTAAAGAAGGGAGCCTTCGCACATCCGTGTTTTTTATCTTTGGCACAATGTTTGCTACCACAGCAATAGCCAATGCACGCATAAAAAAGCGTTCACAATGGCTTGGGTATTTAATAGCTGGGACACTACTACTAACGGTGCGGTCAACATATTTCTTTAGGGTACTCACTCTAATTTCTATGTTTTCTTTTTGGGAATATTGGGCACCCGAACTAAATAAAAGCTTGGATAGAGTCAATAAACACGCAAAAAAAGCTATCAGCCTAATTAAACCGGTTTTTATAACTATGTTTGCACTTGTGATAATACAAACATTCTTTGAAAGGCTTTCCTTGGCGACAGACATCCAAAAGTGGTCCGAAAAATCAAAATATCCCTATGGTGCAGTGGCCTATCTAAAACAAACAATGCCAAAAGGAAACCTGTTTAATTCATATAATTGGGGCGGCTACTTAATTTGGCATTTGCCGGAGTACAAAACATTTGTAGACGGACGTATGCCCAGCTGGAGGGATCAACAAGGAAGTTCTCTATTCGAAGACTATGTAGCTATAACGCGGTCTCCAAAAGAAAACATCCAGTTATTTAATAATTATGTTAAGGAAACTAACATCAATATAGTGCTTGAAAAAAGCTCGTCTAAATTTCCTCAATTTTTGATTGAGAACCCAAGTCTGGTCGGAACTTGGGTAAAAGCCTACCAAGACGAATACGCGGTAGTGTTGCTACGTCAAGACTAGCGCTACAAGCTAGCCCGGCCAGCACAGCTCCAGCAACAACATCAAGTAAATAATGCTCTGCAGTTAGTACAATACTAAAACCAACCATTATAGGAACAATAAAAGATGGGAGCATTTTTTTGCCATAGCGCTTAACCAAAAAGGCTGAGGTAAAAAATGTCCAAGCAGTATGCATGGAGGGCATAGCTGCTACCAAGTTGCCTCCAACAAAATATGCGTATACAGAAAGTCCACTAAAACTCGCAAGGACGGTGTCTTCGTAAATCGGGCGGTCTAAGCCAAGGCCGGAACCTAAAGTCTTGCCTACAAACCAAGGCGGTGCGGTAGGAAACAAAAAGTAAAACAGTAGCCCAACATAAGTCATAAACATAAACCTCTTAAAATAGTCTTTAAAATCGCCACGACGAAATATCCAAATTAAAAAGGCTACAGCAAAGGAGTAATAAAAAAATGAGCTGTAAAAAAAGAGCGAAATATCAAGAAGCACGCTATTCTGCAAAAATAGCTTTTGTAAGAAAATAGTAGGCAAAACCGGGAAAATATTACTTTCCAGGTGATGAACTACGTACAAAGTTTGATAATAAAATGGCGAAAGATCGTCGGCATAGCCACGTAAAAATTCGTACAAAACAAATAGGCCAATAAATGGTATCCAATCTTTAAAAAAGGCTGTAGCTCCCAAGCCCCTTACTAAAAGAGCAACAATCAGGAACTCCAGCGCAAGGACTTCTGGGGTGGTGCGGATGACAAAAACGTTTAGAAAAAAAATGTAACCAAGTAAAACATAAAGGCCAAATCGCGAAGCTTGGGGAATTTTTGGGAAGTTAAGCTTAAACATACAAGTCTATAGGCATCATTTTAACTTAAACAACCTTGGATAAATACGTGGATAATGCGGTACGGTGTATTTTGCGATAAACTCTTTGGCTCTACTATTATCAAAGTTCATACAATCCGCAGTGTCTACAGACTCCTCATTATTTGGATCACCAACGAGCCATAAAACATTTTTATCTTTGAGTTCATGATATAACTCATCAAGGCTGCGAGTTTCATCTGCAAAATAGTAGTGACCCTCAATAAGTTTTTTATCCAAGTCTTTTACAAAAGTTAAAAAGATAGGATTTCCGCGCAAATGGGTATTTAATATATATTCTCCATCTTTTGTATTATCCGAAATGTATTTATTAAAATCTTTTACCAATCTTATGTATGAGGAATCCATTGGTTTAGTGAAAAAGGCATCGGAAAGTGCCTCGGCATAGAATCCGAAGGCGTAAATAATGCTCATAGCAATTAACAATAATGTAAATATGTGGCGTAGCAGAAAATGTTTGCTGTACTTTTCGA
>JBPOHY010000099.1:0-10347 GCA_052035055.1 candidate division WWE3 bacterium
AGGAGTGGGGGAGTAGCTAACTTCCCAATCCCTAGACGAATCAAAAAACTCCACCCCGTTCTGTCCCGTCTCTATAAGGCTATCTGTATTATCCTCGTCGGTGTCCGAAAGCATATTTATATCTGTGTTTGACCTTACAATTCCCTCACCCCTAATTTTTATCCACGGTCCATTTATACAATAGTCCTTTGTGTCTGTGTTTCCCGCCATATCCTGAGCAAAGAAGCGCACATATTTACAAACTTTCCAGTCCGAGTTGCAAAAGTCGGTTTTGGGGGTTAGCAAGTATGCTGAGTTAACCCCGTTCTGAAATGGCGGTGTTATAAGTATTGTCCATACATTAGGTTGCCAAGTTCCATTACAGGAGGACAGACTTGGGTATTTACCAAATGTTGTATTATTGTCCGTTTTATATTGATATTTATCCGTAAAGATCGAAATTCCTGATGTAGCGTCTTGTACATTTGTGTATACATATAGTTCGTGTGATGAGCCAAATAGACCCCTAAAGGCTCCCGAATTGTTCCAATTGCCCGGTGGGGTTGTATCTAGTTTAAAAGTAATACACTTGGTGGCTGGGCACGCATGTGCTTCGGTGTTTCCTGCTGTATCCACACTGTAGTATTCAAACGTGTGATTTGCACTGTCCTGTGAGATTGTAACTGTAGTTGTAGCCGCAGTTAGTGCCTGTGATATAGAGGCTGCGTCTGCCCAAATTGTACCTGTTCCTTCTATTCCAATATCTATATAGACGCCTATGGCAGTTGCGCTGTTAACTACAAAATTAGTTGAAAGGTTTGTCCAGTCTGTTGTAGCTGTAATAGTTGAGCTTTGTGTTATTAAAGAATACGTAATAGTACCAAGTGCATCTTGTGAAACCGCGTATACTTTAAATCCTGCAGTACCCGTCACCGAGTTCGTTTTGAGCCATACCGATGCGGTCATGTTTTCGTATGGTGCTGCAGATGCAAAAATTGTTTTGTTATTTACCCCATGCCAACCTATGCCAGTTGTTGTTATTTTCGCTGACGAATTATCAAAACCTGTTAAATAGTAAGTATTGTCTCTGGAGTAGGTTGTTTGTGCATCCTGGGTTGTAGCTTCCCAGTCCTGAATTCCGGTGGCATTTGAGTAATTTGGTGTTTCAAAGGATGGATTTGGAGCTAGGTTTAGAGAATCAGGGAAACTAACTGTTTGCCATGCTCCCGTATCTATCTTGTAGTTTATTGTTCTAACTCCGCTTTCGAGGTCTGTTGCGTCTAGTTTTATTTGAAGAGGGGTCTTGTACCAGCCGTTGTTCCCATCTGGATTTGTGGGTGTCTTAGTTGCAGTTGTGACTGGAGCTGTTATGTCGGCAAAGGCTGTGGGGGATAGCAGCAATAGTGCCGCAATAAATGGGAGGATAGACAACACTTTTAAATTCTTTATTGAGGGCATTAGTAAAATGATAGCACTTTAGTTTTGCTGTAAAAAGCGCTATAGCCTTATAGAAACTACTGGTCGTTTAGTTTAGAATTTGACTATGTCGGATGAAAGTTCTTCTTATCAACCAGATGCTACCATGCTTGCTTATGAGGTCGCCAATAAGACTAAGTATACGGATCGTAGTCCCGAGCAACATCTTCTCATAGATGGCTCGGCTGGAAATTTAGTACGTAATGCTGTTGTGAGTTTAAGGACATTTTTGCCTGCAGAGCCAGTAGAAGAGGAGGGTTACTTGCTTGGGGAGCGAGTTTTAGGTAGTCGAGTGCTCAATCTAATTCAGGAACTAGATCCAAACGGTAAAGAGGCATACTATGATTCCGAACACTTGTTAGGTGTATTAGGAAGTGCGGATAAGTTATTTGACAATGGTTATATAAAGTCAAAAAGCCACTTTATTAGTTCCAGCAATGATTTTGTATACTACTACGCGTTAAATGAAGCTTACTTAAGAGTTTTACTTACTATAGAGGATTATGCGGTTGCCCATCCAAATGAAGTGGATAGCTTGCTTTCAGGCATTGTAGAGTTTGCTTCACTCAACTATGACTACCAGGTTGCCGACTTTGATAGAGTTGAGGCGTTGGTGACCACTATGCTAACAATTGGCGGCGCAGATGCCCTGGCTTATATAGCTGATCTTGAGGACGGCTTGTATGCTAAAGCGCCCGCAAATATGCAAAAGTTTTTGCAGGATGATGCCAGTCAAATATCTCTATATGACTCCGCTTCTAGGCGGTTTCACGCGGAATCTTTACATTCTCATATTCTTGCCGCTGCGCGGAGTGTTGATTTTAATGATGAGGATGCGCCGTCCGTAGCTAAGTTTTTTATCAATGACGTATCTAATAGATCCCTGTATTGTATTGACGATTATAAATCCTTAGTTGAAAAGCTTGGCCCGGATTATTCCGTTCCTCTCTTATTAAACAATTTGCGAAGTGAGAATGTTTTAACGAGAGGCCTTGCTGCCGAGGCACTATTTAGCCTAGAACTAGGCAGAGTAGGGGTAACTGAGGATGGAGTCAATTATTTAGGTAAACTATATGATCTCGGGCGCTACAACGACCCAGATTTTTTTGTTAGACGCCTTAATAGCAGTGGACTGTTGGGGGTGCTCTCCCCCGTAGATGGCATTCAGGGTGTTTTTGATCTTAATTTGGAATCTACAGAGTCAATCCTGCAAGCTGCTGTCAAAAAACTTGTGTCCGAAGATTTGTTTATGCCCAAGGCCGATGAGTCTAGGGCTGATCGGCAGCAACGTGAGGAATATACGCGTCTTTTTATTGAAAATTACGAAAATATTTCTGAGAGTATATTGGAGAATACTGATCTTAGATTAAATTCTTTGCAGCTACACGAGCAAGGGTGGTTTTTAATGTATTATATTGGTTTGCAAAATGCCGATGATACTGAAGGAATTTCAAGACTCGAAAAGTTTGTAAAAAAATACGGTGACCTCGGTCTAAAGTCTTTTTTAGCATTGGAGTATGGGGGATCTGGCGAAACGCTCCTTGCTTTTGCTGAAAGCCCTAATCTGTCGGATGAAGCCAAAAATGCAATTTTTAGAAATTACTATGGTATGGTTAATGAAGCTTTCAACTGGAGAACTGTTTTTACAAATTTAGAGGACAGTGTTGGGGTAGAGTTTGCTGCGCAGGCACATGAGGCATTTATAAGGAAAAGTTCGGAGTTTTTACATGCAGCAGGTATTATAGCTAAGGGAGAGGGTGGAGACGTTGCTATGCCGGAGTTGTTGGCTCATATGCATATTCTGACCTTCTCCATGCGTGCACTGCATGAGTTGTATACGGTGGATAGTCGTTTGAAACTTGAAAGTAGTCCTCAGTACAAAACTGAGTATGACAAAGAGGGTACTCGTATTGAGGCGGCACTTAGTTCTTATTCTTTGGTTGATAAGGATAGTGAGTTGAGAGTTACAGTGTCTGTTAGAAGTACTCCTACAGTAACTACGGGTCGTAATGTTGGTGGTGAGGCACGCATTAATTTTGCTGTTACCAATCTAGCTAATGGGGACATAGCAAGAATTGGATTCGACCTAAGTGACCCATCTGTATACTCAGAAGATTCTAATAAATTGCCGGTTGTATCTTTAGATTTGGGTGTGGGTAGGCCGGATAGACAAGCCGATATTTGGCCTTCGCAAAGGGTTGGCCGTGTACTAAATCTGGTAAAAGATACGGAAGGTGGCCATAATCAGCGTTCCTTTAGTCCAGATATAGCAGATGAATTTCCAAACATAGCTAAGGCCTTTAAAAGGCATATGGATAGTAAATTCGTTAATAAAGGTTAATGTTACTTCCAATCCTTTACTAGCTTTTCGTGTTCCACCTTTGAATATTCCCAAATAAAATCAAAAAGCACTCTGAATGTAGAGGTTGTATCCACATTATCTATTAATGTAATTATAATATCATTTTTAATTGTTGCTATTGCGGTTTTATTTCCGTAAATTATTATTTGTGCCGAAACACTAAAGGGCACCCTAGTAATAAATCGCTCCTCTGTAAGTCTCAGTTTGTCATAGTTGAGGTATATATTTTTGGATTCTGGTTCCGGTGGCCCAATTACTTTTGCCTTAATTCCTCGCTTTACCTGTTCCGCTATTTGTTTTTGAATAATTCTGTCTACATCTTTTCTTTTATCGTCAAATATCGACCTTACTATACATATATCCTTGCCAGTATCTAAAATGTCCTCATAGAGCTTTTGCAGCCCCTTTAAACCCTCAAAGTAGGTGATTGTAGGTTTATGGCTAATTAAATTGTATTGAGATTGCAGGTTGTTAATTAATAGATCAAAAGTGTTTTTTGTAGAAGAAAGTTGATTTTCCTTTAGCTCAATTAGGTTATATACCTCGCGGGGGGAGTTAGGAAAGTACTTGGTAGCTTTTTTGTCTGTTAATTTACGAACCAGTCCCTTTTCTTCAAGCGATTGCAAAACGTTATATAGATTTGTTCTTTTAAGCCCAGATTTATTTGAAAGGTCCAATATAGACATGGCGCCGTTATTTACAAGGGTTAAGTAAGATTTGGCTTCGTATTCATCGAGGCCAACATTTTTTAGGATATCGGGCAGAATTTCCATATAGGTTAATTGTTATACTTTTGCATCAGTTTTGTCAAGATATATGACAAAGTTTATGCAAAGATACTTTGCAACGATGCTGTTATGTCAGCCTTGAACTGATATTAATTAACTCCTGTGTCAAAGCTCTTGACAAAAATGCAACTATGGGTTACAATATACTCAAGAAGTTAGGAAAGTTGAAAACTTCATAATGTAAGCAGAGAAACCTACCAATCTCAGCCATACAGTAAATAAACTATTTGAACCTCAGCAAGAGGCTCAAAGGCCAAGATTTGGAATGAACAATTATAGGTTCACCTCAGATCTTGGCTTTTTTTGTTTTCATAATAGAAAGGGCCAAACCGAGAGACAAACAAAAAGTGTGTAGACACTCTAAAAACTACAAATTTAGTTGAATCTTCACTGAGCCCCTGTTGAGACCAGGAGTTCAGATGAGGAAAAAGGAGAGATATAAAGGAGAGACGACAATATTTACTCAAATATACCTTTATTCTCATATTCAACCTGATTTCTCAAAAAGTTTAGTTAGAACGTTGAAAACTGCATAGAAATACTTAGAAATTGAACAAACTCTTTGCAAAAGTTGCAGAGAGTAATTTAAAACGCAGTGAGGGAGGGGATAGGGGTTTACTCAAGCTTCTATTCCTTCCTGATCTGACAGGTTTTGTTACTGGAAGTGCTTAAAACTTTATTAGCATGCATGTGCTTTGGGTTTTGGGTGGTTTTGGTAACAAAACAATAATCAAGAAAAGAAAAACAAGGAGAAATAAAATGAACGATTTTGAAAGATTCCTCGCCGTGGTTGAGATTCTGCTGGCTTTGGGGGCGAAATTACCCACTGGGTTGAAAGATCCCAAAGCAGTTCAAAAGCTCCATCGTGAGCTTGAGGAAATTGATGAAGAAACCACTTTTGCGGACAAAGCCTTAGAAGCTGCTGACGTGACCTATTACGCCTGCAAGGCCATGCATAATGGTCTTTTGACTGCAGAGAAAGCTTTTGCTTTAGTTCTTTTGGGGGTTAATAAAATTGGCGCACCCTGCACCGTTGAAATGGCTATCGCTCTTGCGACCGCCAAGTATACCTCCCGGGCGCAGCCTGGAAACCCCAAGGACAAAGTTGCTGAGCATGCGATTGCCGAACAGGTCATTGCCGGGTTCGCTCAATAATCATTTTTTTCAATTCAACAAAAAAACAAGGAGAATCTCATGAACTTCAAAGTTATCTTATCCAGCACCGTCTTAACCGAAGGGACCTTTACCTGTAAGAACGTTCCCTTTCCGGCGGACTTAACTGGCATCCCGCACTACGTAGGGCATCCTGCCACCAAAGCGTTACTTGACGCCTTAGGCGCAGAAAAATCTCCCGAATCCCTTTTTGGTGGTTTGGAAGTTGGCGAATCCTATTTGGCTGTTCCTTTGGCCACTAGCCCACGTGCAGACGGCTGGACCAAAGACACCGCCATTGACGATATTACGGCCCTTCAGGCCAAACTCATCACACGGATCGCCTAATTTCAGAAGAATCTCAATCCGGTTGATAGCAATCCGAGCTAGAAGTCTCTATTTCTAGTCAAAACTATCTAAATTAAGGTGGTGCTTTTAGTACGACCTTCGACACTGTTTGTCTTGAGGTTCGCCAAGGTAGAAAAAAAATGTCTCAAACATTTTACCTTGGCTTCCTCTTTAAGTTCTTCAGACTGGAGGGCTTGAAGAGGAATCGCTCAATGTTATTTTGAACTTTTTCTCATACTTTGTGTTTTCGGAATCATAATAAAACCGATAGGTGCAAATTTACCATTTGAAATGCACCGAAAGGAGATAAAAATGGACGCATTGACTGGTGATGTTATTTTGGGGACTGCCCGGTTTAGTACTCGTAAATCGGACTTTGCGGTTCAGGTCCACGCCTTATCCATCTTTCCAGAAATGCCTACACTTCCCGCAATGGGGGAGTATGGTTACGATGAAAGTGCTGGAGATGAGGCGCATGAAGATTTTGTTAACCTCAGCAAACTTGCACGCCAGAACGGAATGGTTCTGACTATGCTACCTGCCGGTTAAAATTAGTATAGGCTATGTATTCTTCGCCTCCTGTTGAAACACAGGTTTAAGAAAGTGCAGGCTGGTACCGTTGAAGTGAGTTAAAGGTCTCGCTCGAATCGGTCAAGGTAGGCTTGGAAATTACCTAAAATATTTTTATCCTAAAAAAAGGAGACAGCTGTGAAAATACTCAACATAGTGGAAGATTTAAAGTCTGCAGGTGACCTTGAAGGTTACGATGCAGTTTTGGCTGGAAAAGATGGTCGAAAGTCTCAGGAATGGTTTTTACGCCAACTCCATGATCAAATCACTTCTGGTTGGAGAAGTTGGCTTGTAGATTGGATCCAAGCACGCTGTGTTAAGCTAGTGGAACTTGGTCTGATTAGTAAGCACAATGCAGGATTTGAGCTGAAATTGATGGTTGGTTTATATACTCACCATAATATTCAACTTACATACAAAAAATGCACAGAGTATGTTGCACTCTTTGAAAGAAACACAGCGAAAATTCAGGAGGCTTATAGAGCTCAGGAAAATCGCTAATGTTTCAAACTCGTCAGATCGAGCGCCCAATTGGCTGCTTCGCCACGTCGGCTCGCGAGTATAAATAAGTTAGAGAAAGCAGCAATTTTTACTATCAGATATACGCATGAGTGTATATCTGCAAATGGATTTAAATGTTTGTCTCTGCTCTCATAGAGTCTTTAATTATTTAAGGATTCTAGGAGGGTTCCTAGGGGTTTTACCTAGTTCTTCCTCATACAATCAGGCTTTTTTCTAGGCCATGTGAAAGTTCATTGTAGTTTCAGCTCTGTATACCGTAGTGATTTTCCTTTAGCCTGATTTCGCTCGCTAGTGGGTACAACCACCTGGGTTTAACTAGGTTAAACCTTATTTGTACCTAGCAGTGAGCGAAGTCAAATATGAATGCAGAAAAAAAGGAGAAATCATAAGAATTATAGTAGAAGTACGCCGGTGCTGGTGCCTACTGGTATCCGGAAATTGAAGAATAGATTTTTTACCCAAAAAAATTAGGAGATACAATGACCGCAATAAAAGAATTTCGTCGTTTAGAGGATGGGTCACTTGTTACCGGTCACGTCAATCGTGACGGTAAATTTGTGGACATCCGTCCGGCACGTTATGGGGGTGGGTATATTATGTGGCATCACAAAAGTGTTCAGCTGGCACTGCTTGCTGAGAAAGGAGTGGATCTTAAGTCTCTGCCGCTTGAAACCACTATCCTCGAAACTGTGGAGGAAGAAGGGACAATTTATGTTACCAAATACTCTGCGGTTGTTTTGGGGGAAACTGTGATTTTTGAGGGGGAAAAATTGGCCTGGAAAATCACTGAGGAAAAAAAAGCCAGAGATGAGGCAAAGTATCAGGAGTGGTTGGCCAAACAGACGGCTATTCGTGATTCTTTTCTCCCGAAACTTGCCGAGTTGGTGAAAAGTTCCAAAGGGCATGAACGTGGGTGGTTTCGTAAGTTTGTAGAACGGCGCAAGTGCGTGCAGCAGGTTTACGGCCTGATTCGCGAACACTTGCCGACTGAGTTCCATACCTGGCAAGACGAAAATTACAGCGATCTTGCAAAGGTCGACGGCCAGATGGCAACAACCATTCGCGAAGCGGGCGGTTGGACAACTAAATAACAAATTAATCTAAATGGAATCAAAAAAACGGAGAAAACTCATGACTACAGAAATTACTCTCAAAATTCACAAAATCGTGATTTCTTGGATGACGGGGGAATACACAACTCACCTTCAACAAATTGCAGCGGGTTCGGAAGAACCTTATGCGACCGTAGTTCGGTACTTGATGGGAGATGCGACTCCGGATGACCTTGTGGAAACTGGATATGATCATCCGGGTGTCTCGGATGGATTCGAAACTGCGATCAACGAAGTTGAGGGTAGCTTCGGGCCATATAGTGTAAACCGCATCGATGTCCTTGAGCGGCTGGCGAGCATTGCGTATTATCGCAGCCAGAGCTGGGATGTGCGGGACCCCTACAAAGTTTCTTTTCCGCAGGCATTGCACATTCTGGTGCGCAATGCGCCGGAGTTTGTTCGCGATCTTTCAGACGGTCGCAAACCTCACTGTCCTGTTTACGGGAGGTGGGAGTATATGGCTGCAGCGATCATTTTGGTTAATCTCCACCCCGAATGGCAAAAACTGCGTGGAAATTTTAAAGCCGCTGTTGGCTTTAGTCACTGGCGTGCCGGGCTCGAGGTTGGTAATGGCAGTACCATGGAATTCATGGGCGCTCTGGGGCTGGATATCAAAGAATTAGATGATGACGCCGTCATGGTACTTGCGGTCCTTGGGGTTGATACCATGGAGGCGGGGCGTCGGAATCTCAAAGTTCCCTACATGAATCTTTTTCAGCAGCGTGATTGGGAGTGGGGGCGCGAACGTGGAGAAATTATGACTCAGGCACCGGAAGTTATGGCGGCTCTCGATAACGGACGGTTGTCCATTGCTAAAGGGATTGATTTTTACAAAAAATATCAGGGGAATGCTTTTGTTCTAGGCTGGATTGATGACAGGGTGCAAGACAAACAAATCGATGACCCGGCTGATCCGTTTGGACCAAAAGTTTCTGTTTGGGAGTTGGAAAAGGCAAAATTGAATAACTAAATATTTTCGCAAAAGCCAAGGTATAGGTAATAAACACCCCATACCTTGGCTCTCTATTTTAGCTTCTCAGAAATGGTAGGTCTGGGGAGCTTAAATAGGGCTTTTGGGTATGTGCTTGAATATAAACTTTATATCTGAGCAGTTGCTCAAAAGAGTGACCAAAAAGGGAAAAGTAAGTGCTGAAATGGCGGTTGTGTACTCGTGTTATGAACTTTGTATCACCTGCATGTCTGCGAAATAAGCAGCATGTAAAGAATAAAGTTGGAATACGATAACGTATGCAATATGAGTCCCAAGCTTACCTGGCTATGGTGCATGAGCAAAGCTTCCAGTTTGCAATCCGCAGCTGTAAGTCCTCGTGCTATATAGTCTACCTTTTTGTATTCTTTTTTTTACCTAAGGAGTTCGTTATGCTTCCACGTGCGGTTGTTGTTAGTGGTGTTGTTTCCCTGCTTGGCATGATTCTCACCGTTGCTGTGAGTAAAGTCAGTGCCCGGTATGGATTAACCACTGCTCAGCAGGACTTTGTTACTGCTGTATTCTTTGTAGGCTATATTCTGGGCAATGCCCTAGGATTTGGCCTTTATTGGTGGTTAAGCCGTCGTCGTGCTTGATCCCAGGAGTATAAAAATGAAAACTATCTATGTACTCACTTACCAGTGGGGGGAGCAGAAACACTTTTTCAACGCCACTGAGGCTGCCCATGCGTTTTTGGAGGCTAGTGGCGATGCAGCACTTTGGGCTAACGGTCCTTGGTCGCGTGATGTGGAGTCTGACGAACCTGATGCCCGTTGTCGCCAGCTCATTACCCCGGATCCACCTAAAACAGTTGCCGCCGTCGTGGCTATTTTGGAAAAGGGTGGCATCGCACAGGTTAATAAAGGTAAAACCTCAGTTGATGCCGTTGTTGTTCAGGGGGATGCTGTTATCCTTGCCCAAGAATACCTGCTGCGTTTTCTCGAAGACTACAATTCTTTTGGAATCCCAGCTCCGGCTTTATTGACAAGCCTTTTGAGCTAGTTTAGGTTCCGCCACATCAGAGACTAGTTGCAAAACAACTCCTAGTCT
>JBPOHY010000005.1:0-4471 GCA_052035055.1 candidate division WWE3 bacterium
CGAAACCGAGAGTCGCCCGAAGCAGAATTTAGTGTTCCACTGACTATTTTGGGGTATCCGAATTATCCTACAAATTATTACGAGTGGCTAAAGATGGTAGGGAAGACAACAGTCCAAATTTTTACCATTGCACCCTACGAACACTTTTTAGTGCTGGAACTAAATTCGGTTAAACCCGATATCTTGAAATACTGGTTAGAGATAACGACGTCACAAAGCGCGATGTCAGCAAGCACAGTTGTTGTTATTGGCAAAACTCCTATTGAGTATCAAAAGTACAATTTTAAAAAAGTAATAAAAATTGCAAACAATGAGTATCTTGATTTACTTGGGCCAGTTAAGATTGCAGCCAACGAAATAGGAAAATTTTACAAAATAGACTCAAAAAATATAGACATTGCACTAAACTCCTCTTCTCTCCCGCCCTCAAAAATCAGATTCCTAGATGGTACAAACGGGAGTCTGGTTATTGACGCTACACATTATTACTATCCAACAAATCTCGAAGCAGTTATAGAACTGGTTTCGCTGGAAGATATACAAAGAGAAAAATCAAGCCTAGTTATATATTCTCAGAGTAAGGAAGATCAGGACATTTTAAAAAAGCACTCTCCGGATTTATGGACTATAAACCCACAAAACTACACTCCAAGAAATAACGACGTTATAATATTAAGAGGGGATAGGGTAAAGCAACTGTACAACTTTAGACAGCTTATAAATTCACAAATTCCGCAAAACTAATATGAGTGTAGTATCTCTCGAACCAGAAATAGAAAGAAGGCTTGTCAAACAGGCACAAAGGGATAAAAAAAAGTTTGCCCCTCTCTACAATCACTACTTACAACCCATCACAAAATTCATTACATCGCGTACTAGTGACCCGGCAATGGCACAAGATTTAATCTCAAAAACCTTTGAGAAAGCACTCAAATCAATAGACAATTTTCAGTGGCAAGGGGTTTCGTTCTCTGCCTGGCTCTACCGAATAGCGAAAAACACACTCATAGACCACTATAGATCAAAGGAACATATGCATACCCCACAAACAATCGAAGAGATGGAATTACCTTCACACGCCGCCACCCCCGATAAAGTCTTTGAAACCGAAGCAGAAAATAAGCTACTGTACCAAATGTTAAACGAATTACCACCCAAAGAACGTGAGATTATTTACCTAAAATTTTTTGATGGGTATACAAATAAGGTGATCGCCAACCTCTCTAATCTAACAGAAACAAATGTAGGAACCATAGTTTACAGAGCCATTAAAAGAATTAGGGAGCTGTATAAGGAAAAATGAGAAACGTTGGTAGTCAAATCTAGGGGCACGCAAAAAAATAGGGCACGTACAATAAATTGCAACAATGCCCTTAAAACTATCCCTACTTCTCAAGAACTCCCCAAATTAGAACTTCGGCCTTGTGCCCATCTTTTATACAAACCAACACGGTATTGGGGGCATACGGGGGACGATATATTTCGATACTGCCTACATCTTCGTACCAAGTAGCCGCATAAACTTTTGACAGAGCTTGCGTAGACACTACGGTCTTGCATTCACTATCTAGGTCTACAAGCCTAGGCATAGCCCCAACACCACCAACTGCATACGGAACATAAAACTGCTCGCTTTCAATATAGTCAGGGGCGGCTGCCTTATCTAAAAAAATCTCAGCTCCCATAGAATTTTCATAGCTCTCCTGTGGATGCGAAGCATAATAATTGTCAAAATCCTCGATTTTGCTCCACATAGTCCTGCTGGCGACTATTGGCAAAATCAGAGCTACTGCAGTAACTAAGAGAATCAGCCCCATTGGCGAGTATAAAACCTTAATTAATTTTCGGAACATGGTGCTCTCCTAACAAACAAAAATGTATTTAAAGACGTTATTGCTACAGGTCATACTACAAGGAGGTGCACGAAAAGTCAAAAAAATTACAGATCAAAAAATCCCGGATCTGCAGATCCGGGATTTAACTAACTCAACGAACTCAAGTTAGATTTTGAATACTAGATAGCGGTTCCGCAACCATTTGCAGGGGCACCACCAGAAGTAGTTACAGTACATAAGTATAACCTTGAGTCAGTACTGTTGTACCTAAAGACACCGTTGTTGATACCAAACGATTTACCCCAAATATTAAATGTAGTTCCTAAGTCCTGATATCTGTATGTACATGCGTTATTATCCGCAGCGGTACCATTTCCATACCAAGTACCAGCAGAGTTACACGTACTAGGCAATAAGCCATTTGTAAGAGTAAATAAACACTCAGCACCGGCATTTGCACAGCTAGTAGCTGGAGTTGGATTTACACCGGTAACTAGACTTCTAAATTGGAATGCATCTGGATTAACTCCATAAGCAGACCTATAACCACCGACGGCGAGAGCCATCTTGTTAATAGTTGCTTGTAAGGTTGCATCTCTTGCTCTATTTTGTTGTGATGTTGGATCAATAATTGCGATCAAAACACCGGCTAAGATACCGATGATGACGATAACGATTAAGAGTTCAATAAGTGTGAAACCTTTCTGATTTTTTACCATTGGCACAGTTTCACACCCCCTTCCGATAATACAAACGAAACTTTAAATTGTTGTACTCGATTGTATAACATGATACTAGGCAGGTGATAATCATTGCTACTATCAAGTACCAGTAATTCACCTGAATTCAGTATGAGCTCGCAAATCTTTTATGTCAAGAATCTCGGATGGAGTATTTAATAGGTAGTCCGGGTCGTG
Organism: candidate division WWE3 bacterium; assembly: GCA_052035055.1. Taxonomy (GTDB): domain Bacteria; phylum Patescibacteriota; class WWE3; order UBA101185; family UBA10185; genus JBPOHY01. The sequence goes on from JBPOHY010000005.1 coordinate 2,753, forward strand.
TTTTTTTAGCAAATCTACAGAATTAAACCCCCAAGTTACAGAAGCAATTCGCACGCCGGCTTTCTTTGCAGCCTTAATGTCCCTAACTTCATCACCTACGTATAACACCTCTCGCTTATCAAGATTATTTAAAGACATAACTTTTTCCAGCAAAATATGTTTACCAAACAGGGATTTTTCGGCGACTATGAAGTCAAAAATTCCAGTCTCGTGGACCTTTAGAAAGTTCTCTACATTTTCTGCAGAATTACTGGTAACAACACCCAAGCGCAATCCCAAAAGCTTTAGATTTGTTAATACATCGATCATGTGTGGAAAAGGTTGTACTTGTGCTAACCTCCTTGATAACTCCTGCTGTATATAGGTTACAAATTCAGGAACTTGAAGCAGGTGAATATTAAATTCACGCAAAAGGTATTTTGTAGACAATCTACGCAACCTTGGGATTTCAGACTCATCAATTCCATCAATACCAAAACGTGCCGGGTTCTCATTTATAATTTTTATGATTAAATCAAAAGTGTCGGCAATAGTACCGTCAAAATCAAAAATTACTGTTTTAATTTTTAGGCCTGAAGACTCATTAGTAGGCATTATTTCCTCGACAAAGCGCCTTTATGCTCTGGTGCATTAATCATCCCGCACCTCTTATATTTTAAACCGCTGCCGCACGGGCACACATCGTTTCTGCCTACCTTTTCTTTGCCCGAAACCACTTGTTCAATCCTTAAAGGACGTGCACCAGCTGAACCTGCATTTTGCGGGGTAGCGTCAGGTAGAGAGTAGTCTAGCGTCCCGCTTTTATATTCTAGATCATTGGAATGCACACCCATACGAGACGGAGTTTGAATTTGTTTTATTCTTTCTTCTCCGGCTTTAATGGCCGCAAGCAGGCTTTCAGCGACAGACGTATACATGTTAGAAACCAGATACTCAAAACGCGCGTGTCCCTCGCGCTTATACTCAACCATAGGGTCTTGTTGAGCATACCCCCGCAGGCCAATACCTTCGCGCAATTGGTCCATAACCACAAGATGTTCCATCCACAAAAGGTCTACTACTGGCAAACTAATCTGGGCGATTCCTCGATACCATGCCTCTTTACCAAATTTAGTTTCACACTCTTGCCATTTTGCATCAGTAAATTCGGAATACTGACTAATTTTATTGGTAAACCAATTTACATGAGTACTATCCTGCGCACCTATTTCGAGTAAGCGCTTTCGCAAAGTGTAAATAACTTCACGGTGCACATTAATAACGTCATCCATTTCGACAACCTGCTTTCGTCTGTCAAAGTTGAAACCTTCAACCTTTTTTTGAGCACTTTCGATAGCGCGTGTAACAAGTCCGGACTCCAGAGGAATAGAATCATCAATCTTAAATCTATTCATTAAGCTTTCGATTTGGGCACCACCAAAAACCCTAATTAAGTCGTCTTGGAGTGAAACAAAAAACCTCGAAGAACCAGGCTCCCCTTGTCTTCCAGACCTACCCCTTAGCTGATTGTCGATTCGCCTTGAATCATGTCGCTCGGTACCTATAACATGCAAACCACCAAGCGCAAGTATTTCTTCTTTTTCAGCTAAAATCTCCGGGTCGCCGCCAAGCTTTATATCTACTCCCCTACCGGCCATATTTGTAGAAACCGTAACCGCATACTTATTACCCGCCAGAGCTATAAACAAGGCTTCTATTTCGTGATTCTTTGCTGTTAAT
>JBPOHY010000196.1:0-17752 GCA_052035055.1 candidate division WWE3 bacterium
AATCTAGTTTGCCCGCCGGCACTGATAAACTTCTTATTACAAGAAATATGGATACCACAAGCTTGGCTACAACTTTTCCATTCACTTCATCCGATCTTACCTCTGATGATGGAATTATGTATGGCATAAATATGCACAATGGTTCGTTGGTTATTTTTGACCGTTTTTCGCTAGAAAATGCCAATACCGTAGTATTTGCCAAGTCAGGTTCGGGTAAGTCCTATTTTGTTAAGCTGGAGGCTTTAAGACTTTTGGTTTTTGGTGCGCAGGTCATGATTATAGACCCCGAAGAAGAATATAGGACTTTGTGTGAGGCTGTCGGTGGCGACTATATAGATTTTTCTGCAAGTTCTAATGCCAAAATAAATCCTTTTGACTTATCGGGAGTTGCTATAGAGGGTGAAAACGAGCTTGGACAAAAATTACTTTCGCTACATACCCTACTCAAATTAATGCTCGGTACCCTTACCCCGACCGAAGAAGCCATATTAGACCGTGCCTTGATAGAAACATACAGAATAAAAGGTATTACGACCGACCCCGAAACCCAAATGAACCGAGAACCTCCAGTCATGGAGGATCTGTACAAGGTCTTGGTTGGTGCACAGGAACCAGAGGCACGAAGCATGGCAGACCGCTTGGAAAAGTACATTAAAGGTTCTATGACCGGTATATTTGATTCTCAATCCACTGTAAACATCAGTAGTAAAATGACGGTTTTCTCGACCAAAAACTTGGAGGATATTTTGAGACCTATCGCGTTTTATATAATTTTGGATTTTGTATGGACTCGTATACGAAAAGATTTAAGAAAGCGCATTTTAATTGTTGAGGAGGCCTGGTACTTAATGCAAAACGAAGACAGCGCGCGTTTTATTTACGGTATCGCTAAAAGAGCGCGTAAGTATTACTTGGGGTTGACCACAATTTCGCAAGACGTGGACGACTTTTTGACGTCTGATTACGGCAAGGCGATTGTTACCAACTCGTCTATACAAGTTTTGCTAAAACAGCATCCGGCTGCAATCGATAAGGTTGCCGAAACTTTTTATTTGTCCGAGGGTGAACGCCGTTTGCTTTTGTCTGCCGATAGAGGCGAAGGCTTGTTCTTTGCTGGTGCTAACCACATCGCGATGAAGATTAAGGCATCTCCCGCTGAAAATAAACTTATAACTACTGACCCAGCGGAACTATTAAAGTTGCGTGAGGAAGGGCTTATCCCAAGTAAAAAGGCAGAAAGACCGGTGTACCGTCCTGTGGAACACTTACAAACTGACAAATATACAACGATGAATGCACAGGGGGATCCTACTAAGGAAACCCAGAGCGTGATAGATGCCGCTAAATCTCCAATGCCTGCCCAAGCTGTACCGCCTAGGCCAACCCCTCTACCAGTTACTTCGCAGACTGTTCCACCTATGCCACCGCAACCAAAAATTGTGAGTGTCACTCCACCGCAGCAATCGCCTGTACAGCCGGCACCTGGGGCTGGTATGCCTAGGCCAGCATCTCCACAGCCACAAGTAGCTAATATGCCACCTATGCCTAATAGTATGTCTATAAACCAGGTAGGGTTTAAGGATTTACCAAGAGCCGTTGCGCCACCCCAGCCTCTTAATGTTCCTTCTGCACAGCAGCCAGCTCCAGTTGCTCCAGTTAGACAACCAGTTCCTGCGCAGCAGCCTGTTCCGGCTCAGCCGCAAGTTCCCGGTCAGCAACCGGCTCCTACGACCGTGCAGTGGCCAAGCGATCGACCTGTTTCTGTGCCGCAAACCCAAACTCAAAACCAAAGCAGGCCATTATCTACGCCTAGCACTCCTAGCGTTACAACGGCCAATATGCCGGGGCGCCCAACCGTAAATGTTGTTCAACCTATGCCGCCGGCTCCAGCTTCTCAGCCTCTGAGCACACAGGGTACTTTTTCTATTGGTAGTGCGGGGGAAATAGACAATCTAAAGAAGGCTCAAAGCTCTCAAAATCAAACACCCTCCAGCGTATAGCCTTTAGGTTTTGTTAATCTGAACAGGCATTATTATATGTATGTAATCGCTTTGATCCTGTGGTAAAAACAGGCAGTGTGTTGCAGAACCTTTGGTCTTTAGAACAGCCTGTTGACTCTTGATGTTCATTAAAAAATCCATCAAATACTTTGAATTAAATCCAATGCTAGTTTCTTCGACACTTTCGATATCCGCTTGTACCTTGCTCGTGTGAGCACCTTTTTCTTTGGCCATTGCCTCTAGTGAAATGCTCTTATCCTGTGGATCAAGTTTTAGCACTATAGTGCTGTCTGATTCTTTGGCAAAAATGTTAGTCAGTTTAACCGCTTCGAGTAGTTCTTTGACGTCAAAAAGTACGTGTACATTGCTGTCCACTGGGATAATTCTTTTATAATCTGGATAGTCTCCATTAAGAATACGTGTTGCCACGGTTGTTTCTTCTTGTTTGAAAATGCATAAATTTTCATTTTGGCTAAACATAATGTCTACATCGCCTGCATTGTCATAAAATATTTTGGATACTTCTAGGAGAGTTTTTGCTGGAATAACTGCACTAAAACTTTCGGCATTTTCTATAAGAGGGACGCTTACCTCAGACAATCTATACCCGTCTGAGGACGCTGCGGTTAGTTTATCGCCGGAAAAGCTTAAATAAATCCCTGTAAAAATTGGACGACTATCGTCTGCCGATGCTGCAAATGCAACACTGGAAACCGCGTCATTTAAATTTTTTGCTGAGATTTTTACAACTTTTATATCCTCGGGTTCTTGAGGTAAATCAGGAAAATCCTGTGCTGTTACACCATTAAATTTTGAATTGGTGGTATCAGAGTTTAAATGCAAAATATCATTTTCTAAATGGATTTCTATTGTGCTTGGAGACAGGTTTGCTATAAAGTCGCGCATTATTTTTGCAGGTACTGTAATTTCTCCCTCTTGTTCAACGGACGCCCCCATATAAGTTACTATAGTTGTTGCCAGGCTCGTAGCCGCCAATTTTACTTGTCCGTCTTTTGCGCTAATAAGTACGTTTGCTAATATAGGTAATTCTGATTTTGTAGGAATCGCGCGATACACTTTAGAAAGCGCACTCGTTAGGTTTTCTTGCAGACAGGTAAATTTCATTTTTTTAAGCTTTAGTTGTTTGGTATAAGGTACAATCTTCTCTCGGTTCCTTCGCCTCGACTTTCACTTTTTATATCCATATATTCAGCTACAAAGGTATGAATATGTCTTCGTTCTGATGCCGTTAATGGGGGCAATGCTACTTCTTTTTGATGAAAGCGCACTCTATCTATAAAGCCCTTCACAATGTCCTCTAATTTTTCTAGACGTGATTTTTTGTAACCATTTATATCTACCGAAATTGGATACCACTCGTTTAGTTCTTTATAAACGGCTTGACCCAAAATATTCTCGAGTGCTGCCAAAGATTCTCCTCTGTAGCCGATCAGAAAATTTAGGTTTTCTCCTTGAATCGTTACAATGCACGCACCGTCATTTTCGATAATGACTGTATCGGTGTCGACATCGATATAATCTAATATTTTATTTAAATGTTTTTCTACAGTATTTTTTAGCATCTTATCTTTTTATGAATCTAGTTACTATGGGCGTTAATCCACCCCAACCATTTATTACGTAGCTTTGTATCATAGAGAAAATGGTTGATGTGATGATGTATATTACCACACCCGCTGGCAGCTGAGAACCAAACAAAATCATCATAGCGGGCAATACGTATAATGTTTGCTGTTGCATATTATAAGCCAAGTCGTCGGTTTTGTCAGGAGTTTGTTTAGCTGCCTCTATGCCTGCTTGGGCGTAAGGCATACTCATTTTTGTCATAAAAAACTGCAAGAGTCCTGCTACCGTTGCGAGTATAAAATATTTATCAGGCTTGGATAGGTCTAAGTACAAAAATTTAGTATTTATCTCCGAAATGTTCCCCAACTTTAAGAAATCAAAGTATATTTTTGAGTTTATTGCTCCAATATCGGCTAATCGTGTAATGTCATTTATTACCGAGTACAAGGCCGCAAATATTAAGATCGTAAGTATCATGCTGTAGCATCCAGATGCAGGGTTGACACCGTGTTCCTTTAATAATTGCATTTGCAGCTCAGCCTGTTTTTTCTTATCGTATTTATATTTAACCTTTATTTTTTCCAGTTCCGGTTGTAAGTCCTTTTGTTTCTTCATAGCCTTCATTGAGGGAAGTAGGACCGGAATAGACAGGGTTTTGACTATTAGGGTTAATACAATTATGGATACAATAAGGCTTCCGCTTAGTTTATAAATACCAAGCAGTATATTAAATATAGGGTTTACTAAAATTGTATTATATATGGCGCCTAACATTTTTATTTGACTGGATCAAATCCTCCTTTTGCAAATGGATTGCATCTTAATATCCTATACATTCCTAATAAAGTTCCCTTGGCCACTCCGTACTTACTTATTGCCTCGTAGGTATAAGTAGAACACGTTGGGGCATATCTACAAATTTTCATGCCGTAATTTTCAGGCGACAAATATCTTTTGTAAAAGTTTATTAGTATCAGTGCTAATTTCTTCATATGTTTTATCCATACTTGTGGACGTTGGGTATACTGCAATCCAAAGCCCATTTGCTATTTTATCAAAGTTTTGCCTAAATATTTCTCTAAATATTCTTTTTAGTCTGTTTCTCTTTGTAGCTCGTTTGTCCATCCTTGTAGTTACTACGAACCCTATCTTTGTGGGTCCTATATAGTTACGTGGCTTGAGGTAAAACATATAAAGACTACCACAGCTAAGCTTTTGTCCGTATTTTTTTGTGATATTGAATTCGAATTTAGAGGAAAGTCGGTTTTGTTTTTTTAACATAGCTAGTCCAACGAGCCTGAGAGTAGGAAGCGTAGCGAACTCCGTGAGCGTTATTCCGAGCGAAGCGAGAAAGTAGCGAACTCCGTGAGCGTTATTTGCCGTTGTATTTTACAGCAATTCTTTTTCTGCCCTTGGCAAGCCGTCGTTTTATAATGTTTTTGCCGCCTGGAGAAGCGAGTCTTTTTAAGAACCCATGTTTTCGGACGCGTTTAAGTTTTTTTGGTTGCCAAGTTCTTTTAGGCATAGCGCTTGATATCTTAACGTAGTAGTGGCTTTAAGTCAATTTCTAGTTTTTTAAGTGTTCTTAGCTCCTCTGGGGTCAGGCGTTGCAGTATACGTTCCGAGTCTTTTTTAGGGTTTTCCCCTTTCCACCCCTCCACGAATTCATTTGAATATTGTTCCGAAAACGCAGATTGCATGTTTTAATACTATATCTTTAAGCTGTAATTGTGAAACTGCTATAATTTCCACATGTTAGCCACTACCGAAACAATTTCCATAGATGACCTACACAAACTTGACGTGCGCGTTGGTACTATCTTAACTTGTGAAAATATTGCGGGTTCAGAAAAGCTCCTAAAACTTGAGGTTGACTTTGGCGACTTGGGGAAAAGGCAAATTTTAACCGGAATGGCAAAGTGGTATAAACCAGAGGAGCTCGTAGGTATCCAAACTACTTTTGTTGTAAATCTCCCTTTTAGAAAAATGATGGGTTTAGAGTCTCAGGGTATGGTTTTTGCTCTTGGCCTAAGTGACGACACCAAGCCCATTTTTTTGATTCCTAAAGATACCGCACAAAACGGTGAAGGTGTTAGGTAGATTGCAGCTCATCTTATAGTGTGCTAGAGTAGCACAAATATCCCACTATTATATTATTTGGAGGTTACTTATGTATATCAGTTCTACAGGCTTAGAACGTGTGATAATCGAATTAGGCGATGTGTTGTGGAAGTCTAATGATCAAGAGGGTGTTAACCGGTTTTGGTTCTTTACCCGTAAAGCATGGAGTGCTGAGACTGCGGTTTATTTAGTTTCTTCGCTAAACCCATCCTTTGAAGCACGTTTAGAAGTAGCTCGAACGCATGCAGTGACCCTTGGGGTTTTGAATTTAGAAAACGACTTGTCTGAGCATATTGCCTCTGCAATAGTTCAAACCGATATTTTCCACGTAGGCACTGGCAATGTGGTTACGGCTGAACATTTAGCTCTGACCTCGCCAGATAGCACGCATGCCAAATTACTTTTGGTTTTGAATGCTGATTTATTAACTACAAGAGCTAATCCCTAGTTGAGAATGCGTTTTTGACTCTTTATATATTATTTGGAGGTTGACATGGTTGTAAAGTCTTTAAAAGACGGAGGCAAGCTAGAATTAGGAGATGTTTTATGGTGGACTCCCGATGGTAGATTTTGGTTTTTCACTCGTCAGGCCTGGCAAAGTATTACGGATGTTTATCTTGTACCAAGCCCAAACCCTACTTATGCGGCTAGATTGCAGGCTGCCTCGTTTCACCCAGCTGCAAGGGGCGTGCTTAATATCTCGGGCAATACTTTTAATCCGGAGGAACTTAAGCGGATATCCGTATTAGAAGGATTTTATGTTGGTACTGGAGAATGTACTCGGTATGAAAACGAGGCTTTATTTTTGTGTTCCAGTGCCTGCATGCAAGTTTTGGATGAACTTGGTGCTGTTTTGTTGAGTCGCGATATTAATGCACAGTTTCGGGCTAACCTAGTAAAATAGTAATCAGTTTGTTATAAACCACTCTAGAAATTATTTTTTGGAGTGGTTTTTTTCTTTTCCCCACCTCCAATATGGTTTTTCACCAGTTTTGTAACAAATGCCAATTAAAATACAGGCTAGCGTGAAGATTTTTAGAGAGGTATACGGCGTCGACTCGGTGTCGGTGCTCAGGTTCCCGGCCTCATTTGCAATCAAACCTACAAACAATAGCGTAATCACCCAGCCTTGCCAGGTTGCCGGGTACCACCCCCACCCATAATTTTTAGCTTTAAACCAAGGTTTTTTACTTGAACTCTGCATTTTTTGCTTTTTCTAATAGCGCTTTAAAGTCACTTTCTGTTTTGGGAAGTGACTCCTCGCTAGGAAATATGGTTAGTGCGTTGTATAGATATGCATCCATGGGTTCTGTGAAACCAGGAATATTATTAGAGTCATTATGCAGGGAAACCTTAAAAGAATTATCCTCTTTTGTACACTTTATACCAAGAGGCGAGGTGAATAGCCCAAACCCAAAACTATCCTGATTCATTTTTTGACGGTTCTCAATTCCAGCTGTCACATCCCTCATTGCCATATCAAAGTGTCCCATTAACCTTTCAAGTTGTTCTTGATTTTCGTATTCTGAGGCATGTCGTTTAATATTGTTTAGTAGATCATAAGCCATTATTGATGCGGCAATCTTTTGCACGATCTCCAGATTTTTTTCCGGTTCCTCTTTTGCAGGAAAAAGTAATACTGCGCGCTTTTCGGTGTTTCCCTGTTCAATGAGCATTTCTTCCCCATGTGCTTCTATAAATTTTATAGTTTCGGGACTTGTAGCCTCCGTTGTCATACTTTTAGTATACACCCTACTTGCTGTTCTCAGCTGCTATAATAGCCCCGTAATGCAGTATCAACCAAAAACATATTATATAAAGACTTTGGGTTGTCAGGCTAATATTGCCGACTCTAATTCGATGGCTGGAATTTTAGAAGCTTTAGGGTTTGAAGCCGTCACTTCCACTACAAGTTATGCTAACGAACGAGAGGAACTTTTGGACTTGTTACCTCAAACCGACCTTTTTATTTTAAATACTTGCTCAGTTAGGCAAAAAAGCGAAGACAAAGCTTATGGCGTTGGCAAGCACTTTGCCGAGCTTAGGCGGCTGGGTAAAAAAATCCCGTTTGCCGTAATGTCGGGGTGTATGGTTGGTTCTGTAACTGGTGCGCGTGCACGGTATGCCTTTGAAGAACTCGAAAAAAAGACTCAATGGGTTGATTTGGATATGAATCCCTCGCAAGTTTTTGACCTTCCAAACTTGTTGCTCGAAAAAGGTGTACTAGACGAATGGGCGGTGAAAAAGTTTAACTCTGCTGGGTCCTTAGCTGTACAACCTACCCCTGGCCACGCTTTTGTAAACATTTCTTTTGGTTGTGATAATTTTTGTACCTTTTGTGTTGTCCCCTATGCTCGAGGTGAAGAAAAGTCTAGACCCGAAAAGGATATTTTGTTTGAGATCGCACACTTAGCAAAACGTGGTTTTAACCACATTACTTTGTGTGGTCAAAACGTAAACTCGTGGGGGCTTAGTATGAGTGAAAAATTCGAAATTCGTACGGGGAGCGACCAAAAGCTTCCTTTTGCTGATTTGTTGCGCAAAGTGCACAACGTAGAGGGTGTAGAAAAAATCGACTTTATTTCTTCTAACCCTTTTGACTTTACCCAAGACTTGATTGACGCTTTACAGCTTCCCAAAGTCTCAAACTATTTACATATGGCCGTTCAGTCTGGGAACAATAACGTTTTAAAGAGAATGAATCGCCGGCACACTGTTGAGGAGTTCTTGAGTCTAGTAGACAAAATAAAGGCTGCAAAAGAAAACACGGAGTTTGGGACCGACATTATAGTTGGATTTCCGGGTGAAACCCGCGAAGAGTTTATGGATACCGCGCGCCTTTTTGAAAAAGTAAAGTTTAATGTGGCTTATATCAGCATGTACTCGCCTCGTAAAGGAACTCCCGCCGAAAAGTTTTTTAAAGACGATGTACCGCGCGAAGAAAAAAAATGGCGACACGAGTATTTAACCAATGTATGGAAATCAGCGCTAATTTAAACATAATATTAGGACCAACTTCTAGTGGCAAAACCTCTCTAGCTCTAAAGCTGTGCAAGGAATTTGGTGGTCAAATAATTTCGGCAGATTCCCGCCAAGTTTATAAATATATGGATATTGGTACGGGTAAGCTACCCATAGGCTCTTTAGTCCCTGTTATAAAACATGAGGACTACTGGGAAGTGGATGGGGTACACATCTGGGGTTATGATTTGGTTTCCCCCGGTGATTACTTTTCGGCCCACGACTTTGCAGTATTTGCGCTTAAAAAAGCCCGGGAATTAACATCCAGGTCTATACCTGTGTATGTTGTTGGCGGTACAGGGTTTTACCTTGATCTCTTTTTAGGAACTATTTCTCCTACTAACGCTGGGCCAAATCTAAAGTTGCGCGAAGAACTTTCGAATAAAGATCTTATTTATTTACGGCAAAGGCTTAATGATCTTGACCCTGCCGCCCTTTCTAAGCTGGATGCGTCTAACAAGGTTCGCATAATACGTGCTATAGAAAAACTTTCGACAGAGGTATCGGACCTTCCCCAACTTCCTTCTCTAAAAAATACTTCTTATAATGTTTTGGGGCTAACTGCCTCACGAGATGCCTTGTATGCTCGTGTGGACTCTTGGGTTGATTTGATATGGGGAGGTGGTTTAGTAGACGAGGTTGTGGATTTAACACAGCAGGGCTACTCTGGGGTACCTCAAATGAAAGGCTTGGTATACAAGACCGTCCAGCTGTTTTTACAAAAGGAGTTAACCTCCGAGCAGGCTGTCCAGCGCATAAAGTACGACCTCCATGCTTATATCCGTCGCCAACAAACTTACTTTCGAGCGTTAGAGAGACGCGTAGCGCAGCATGACTTTAAATCTTCTATGACTTGGCTCGATATATCTGAAGACAACTTTTTGCAAAAAGTATACAATACCCTTAATGGATAAAAGTATTGTCATTTCGATAAAAACCATTATCTCAATTTTTCTAATGTTGCTTGGACTATTTTTGGTGTACAGGCTTCGTTCGATTATTGGCTTAGTCGTGATTTCGCTTCTAATCACGGTTTCACTGGAGCACACCGTGAGGTTTTTTATGCGCCAGACCATTTTTAATAAAAAGATTTCGCGGTCTCTGTCAGTTTTATTAACTTACAGCGTCGCTCTTTTGGGGCTTATTTTTATAATTTCGGTTGGTTTGGATCCGGTTGTGAGTCAGGCTCAAAAGCTTATTTCTGCGTTGGGTCAATTCTCCGAGGTATTGCCAATCGGTACAGATCATCTAACAGTATCTTTCTCCCAAATATTCTCAGAATTGTCTAATGCCTCTGGTGGGATAATTTCGGCTACAAAATCGGTATTTAATAATATAACTGCAATTTTTAGTCTACTCATTTTATCGGTTTACCTATCTTTGGATTGGGAAAATATTAAGCAAAAGTTTGTAAACCTTTTTCCAAAGGGTAAGCGCCCCGATGTTGAAGCGGCAATTGTTGAATCCGAAACTAGCGTAGGTGTTTGGCTAAAGGGACAGTTGGTTTTAATGTTTATTATTGGGTTGGTTAGCTATATAGGTTTGTTGCTGATCGGCGTGGAGTATCCTCTTGCTTTGGCAATAATCGCTGGCTTATTAGAAATAATCCCTATTATTGGGCCTGTTATATCAGCAATTATTGCGGCCATTGTTGCCAGTATGGCTAGCCCGATTAAAGGACTTTTTGTTGTCTTGTTTTTTACTTTGGTCCAACAGTTAGAGGGCAATGTACTGGTACCAAAAATTATGCAAAAGGTTTCTGGCTTTAGCCCTATTATAATCTTGTTAGCACTGTTGGTAGGTAGCGATTTGTTTGGGATGTTGGGGGCTGTTTTAGCCGTTCCCATAATGATGCTTGGTTGGATAATTTTTAAACGCGTTCGTTGGTAATTAAACCTTTTTTTGTGCAGGAAGCCTATAAGCCAGATTCTGTGATACAGAACTGTCTCGCGTCTTACGACTAAAGCTAGATTCTGTACTTTCAGTCATCTATCTATGCCCCATCTTTATACCGTTCCCTTGCTTTGGCTTGGGAGTTGCCCGGCGGCTGTGACGGTAAGTTCGTGGGTTGCTACAGGTGGGATTGCCCGTTTCATACTTTCATCTTATTCAAAAGAACTTAGAAAAAAGCTCGTCTCTGTTGCTCTCAAAGAATGTCAATTCATTCTTTGTCTCTAAGCTATTTCTGGCCTAGAACACCAGCGCTTGCGCGTCGGAGGTTACCCCCCGTCCCTTTGCCGGAGTAGTCTGGACTTTCCTCCCCCACCGAAGTGGGAGCGACTGAACGGCTTCCTGCAAGTGTAATTGTACATCGGCACTGTCCTATAGTAAAGCACGGCTTTTTCATATGTTATTATTTTTTGTATGGACGAAGAACCAAAAATCCAGGTATCGCCGAATAGGCGTAATCTACTTATTGTAACTATATTGGCCGTTGTTTTGACTTTCCCTACCATACCCGCGCTGCTTTACAAATACGCAATAGATGCTCCGTCACGTAACACCCAAGTGGTGGAGTTTGATATAGAGCAAGGTATGTCAGTTTCCGACATTTCAGTAGCGCTATATGAAGAGGGCGTTATAGAATCGCCCATTATTTTTAAGGTTTTTATTAGGGTGAATAATTTACAAAGCAAAATACAAGCAGGCGTATACAATATCGAGCCAAAAACCTCAATAGTAGAGTTGGCAAGTTTGTTTGGTCTTGGAACAAATGATACAAAGCTCACTTTTATCGAAGGGTGGCGCCGTGAGGAGTTTGCTCAGTATGCGGCTGCGTCCCTAAAAAACGTTTCATATGCCGAATTTGTTGCTAAAACACAAAATCTTGAAGGCAAGTTATTTCCAGACACATACTTTTTGAGTGAGGATGTAACCACACAGGAATTAATAGATAAGTTGGCGAGCACCTTTGAGGAAAAGACTGTGGATTTGCTAACAGATTCAAAACTTGCTGTGCTTGGTATGACCGAGGACGAAGTTATAACGCTGGCGTCTATAATTGAACGAGAGGTTCATAGCGAGGATGCGCGTAAGCTTGTGGCTGGAATTTTACTCAAACGGTTACGCGAAGGTATGCCCTTGCAGGCTGATGCAACCACCCAGTATGCGGTTGCATTGGATAAACATTGTATCCCCGAAACCTGTAGACGCGATGGGGTAGCCTGCAAACTAGCAGCTACTGTAGGCGAATGTTTAGAAGGGACCAACTCCGAACTGTTAGTGGATATAACTTGGTGGCCTAAAGAAATTACGCAATACGATTTAGATTTGGCTAGCCCATATAATACTCGAAATACTCAAGGCCTGCCCCCAGGCCCCATTTCTAGTGTAAGCGTATCTGCTATTGAGGCCGTGCTAAATTCCAAGGAAAGTGACTATTACTTTTATATTACTGGCAATGATGGTGAAATGTATTATGCCGGAACCCTCGACGAGCATAATGCTAATGTTGCCCAGCACTTGTAGCCAAATCCCTCCTAGGCATCCGTGTTAGCTATAATACTCCAAGGCTTCCCTCAAAGTTTCTGCAGTAATTTTTATTCCACTAATATCCAATACTTCTTCGTCTATTAGTATTGGTTTATTACACCTTCTGGCTATGTTTATTGCGTCGGTTGGTTTTATATTAAGCTGAATCTCTTTGCCTTCTATTTTCAGATTTAAATATGTGTAAAACAGCCCGTCGGCGTATTTATAAAACTCGATGTTTTCTATTTGGCCATTACAAAATGTAACCAGGTGTATCAGTGAACTATGTATATTAGGCTGTTTTGTAGTATAAGGGTTGGTTATCAGCAAAATTTCATGTGCATCGTGCCTAGAAACTCCTATGGGCACCACGACACTCTTTTCTTTTTCCAAAAAATACACAGTATAATCGTTTGTATTTTCGGTGCCGTTCGGAACTAGTGCTATTAATTCTAATTTTAGTGTCATTGCTATATAATGGTGCTAATGCCTATTTCTAATTACGTCAGTCTTAAAAACAAGTCGCTAGGGCTGTTCATATTTTTTATAGCGGCTGTTTGTGTCGCAGTCTTTGCTAACAATGTTATTCTCCAATTCTTAAATAAAAATGAAATAGCAGAAGAGATACCAATTGTGGTTTCGCCTACAGATGCCCAGGAGTATACTGGCATAGTTAGATATACTAATCCAAAACTTTATCCAAATGACAATATTTCTTACTATCTCGATGTTGGTCCAGAAAATGACATCTTGTTAAAAGCTTCGGACGAGAAACTCACCGTTGTTGAGGGACTCAACGTTTCTGTTTCTGGTAAACTTTCAAAGACGGTGGATGGAAAAAAAGATGTATTACTAGTAGAAAAAGTTACTGTTAAGAACAGGTAGAATTATTACTCATGCAAATAGAATTTACTAATGTTACAAAAGCATACGATTCTGATCTTAAAGCCTTGGATAATGTGTCCTTTTCGATTGATAAAGGAGAATTTGTTTTTATAGTAGGTATGTCGGGCGCAGGAAAATCTACGCTCGTAAAGATGTTGATACGCGAAGACGTTCCTAGTGAAGGCGCAGTATCTTTTAACGGTGTCGATGTGCAGACTCTGCAAAAAGACGAAATTTCTAGCTTACGTAGAAAGATTGGGGTTGTATTTCAGGACTTTAAATTGCTAGAGTCAAAAACGGTGTTCGAAAATGTCGCAATAGCTATGGACGTTGTAGACTCTGATGAAAAAGAAGTTAATGACGTAGTACCTAATGTTTTGAGTTTGGTAGGCCTTTTACACAAAAGAAACAGCTACCCAGGACAACTTTCTGGTGGCGAAAAGCAGCGGGTTTCTATTGCTCGTGCGCTTGCCCACGAACCCGACGTACTTGTAGCCGACGAGCCTACAGGAATGATTGACCCCAACTCGTCTGTTGAGGTTATGGAGATTTTAGGAAAAATAAATTCTTTGGGGACTACTATAATTATGGCAACTCACGATAAAGCCATAGTCAACAAATACCTAAAACGAGTTATTCGGCTTGAAAATGGAAAATTAATTTCTGATAAGAAGAAGGGTACTTACGATGCCTAAACATGTTAAAAATCTGTTAAACAATATAAAAAAAGAGAAACTTTTGAGCATATCAAACATTTTTATTATGACAGTAACTTTTTTGCTGCTGGGGTTGTTTATTACGATAGTTGCCGTTTCTCAGACCGCCCTCAGAAACCTAGAAAGACAGGCGCAAATCACGATTTTCTTCAAGGACGAAACTCCCGAAACCCAAATTCTAGAGAGAAAAAGCGAAATTGAGAAAGACGGTAGGGTAGCTGTTGTAAATTACATCTCAAAAGAACAAGCTTTTGTACTATTTACCGAATTAAATAAGGATGAGCCGGTCTTGTTAGAGTCGGTAACATCGAGCATTTTGCCGGCGAGCTTAGAGGTCAAGGCAAAAAACCTCACTGATATGAGTTCGTTGGTTGAGGAATATAACCAGATAGATGGTGTTGAGGAAGTTAAATTCTATCAAGATGTAGTAAGCAGGTTTAGGTCTTTTAGCGTTGCTGTATATGTAATTGGTTTTATACTAGTTGCCGTGTTTTTCTTAATCTCGTATTCAATAATCATTGCTACGGTTCGTACTACTATTAATTCTAAAAAAGTGGAATTGGAAATTCTTAAACTCGTTGGAGCAACTGATACCTATGTGAAAACCCCATTAGTTTTCCAAGGTACCTTTTATGGGCTGGTTTCATCGTTGATCTCCGGTATACTGTTGTTGTTAATAACGGTACTCGTACGTAGTTTAGAGATAATACCCGATAAAATTGAGATAGGCTTTTTGAACAGTCTTTCAATTGATATTGTGATTTTTGCTCTAGCCCAGTTTTTTGTACTTCTGTTGTCTGGGTTTTTGTTAGGCTACTTTGGAAGTTCTGCCACCGTCAAAAAGTATCTTAAATATTAATCTTATGAAAAGATATAAAATCCTTTTTTTACTCCTTGTCCTATTTGCCCTTGTTGTCGTGGGTGTAAGTCCGCGCGCGTTTGTTGCCGCACAAGACTCGGCTACATCGGATACCGATAAGGTAGACGACTTGGAGGAAAAAATTGAGGAGTACGAAGAAAAAATTTCCGAACTACAAAATGAGGCCAATACGCTCTCGCGCGAAATTAGTTCGGCCGACGCTCAGATACAGGTGACCCAGCTTAAGATTCAGAGTTCTACTCAAAAAATTCAAAATACCCAAAAAAAAATTCTTGAACTGGTAGATGATATTAAGGATTTGGGACTGCGCATAGACAAATTGGGGGATTCTATAGCCCACCAAACCGATGTCTTACACCAACGTCAACGCGCCAGATATAAATCGCGTGAAGTAGTAAACGTATCACCGATCATGCTTTTTTTCGGTTCGGATACTGTAAGTGAATTATTACAGAGAACTACTTATCTGCGCGTGATGGAAGAACAGGACACCAACTTATTAGAAGACATGCGTGAGACAAAGGCTGCTTTTGGGAAGCAAAAAGGGTTGTTTGAAGAAAAAAAGAATGAGGAAGAAAACCTAAAGACGCAACTAGAGGTTGAAAAGGCCAATCTTGATAATTATAAATTCCAGCTCGAGGATCAAAAAGAGGAAAAAAAACGCTTACTTGACGCGACTCAGAACGATGAGGAAAAGTATCAGGATCTTTTGGCCGAGGCGCAACGCGAATTAAATCAAATTGTTGGCGCAGTGAGTGTGTTAAAGGGGCAGGCGGGTGTCGACGTTAAAAAGGGTCAGATGATTGGTACTCAAGGTAACTCGGGATATTCTTCTGGAGACCATTTACACTTTGGTGTTTATAAATATTCTTCTTTTAACGATATCGACGGCTGGGACTGGTATTACAATAATTACGTCGATCCTTCTAAAAAACTCTCGAGTAAAACTGTATATTGGAATGACGGGTGCAGTGGGGCGCAAAATAAAAGCGTAGGAAATGGAGACTGGGCATGGCCGCTTAAAAGCCCGACTATCTCGCAGGGCTTTGGGAAGACATGCTGGTCTAATATTTATTATGGAGGTAAGGTTCATCCGGCCTATGATATGTATGGTCCTTATGGTTCGCCAGTTTATGCTGTAGATGACGGTAAAGCTTATTTTTGCGATAACTGTTTGGGGGATGGTGCAAACGGGGTTTTTATCTTTCACGACGACGATTATATGACTGTTTACTGGCACTTAAAGTAACAATATTCTATTTTTTATAGAACTTCCTTTATTGTTTTTTGCCTGCCTGTGCGTATCCTATGCCTATGTATAAGCTTTTACTTTTCAGCTTCGTTTTAACCGCTCTAACCTTTACTTGTTCCCGTGTATTTGCAGAGGAACCTGTCTTTTTTAATTACGCATTGCCAATGGGTCCTATCAACAGTGGTGCTGTGCTTGATTTTAGTATAGTGCACGCTATTTCCGGTGAATTTAGGTATAGATTCAAAGTTCGACCAGTTTCGGATTTGGGCAATACTGAGATATTTGATGCTGTAGGTGGTACTTGGGTACCAGAGGGGTTGGTTTGGTCAAAATATCCTTTATTAACTCCTGCTGTAAAACTAAAATTTCCTACCTCTAGCAAGCCCAGTTATAACCTGCAATTCTTACTACAGGACACCGTCACTGGGAAAGTATATAGCACCCCAAAAAAAACTGGTTGGAGCAACCTCATATTTGCCAATTACATCTCCAGGCTCAATGATAATTTAAACAAGTACAAGGATAATTTGCTAAAATAACCTCGTGAACGTGACCTCGAGTCTAAAAAAAACTTATATGAATTGGCTGCCGGCTATTGGCATGATGGTTATTATTTTTATATCGTCGTCTACGCCCGGGCGTGTAGTAGATGCCTCCCCTTTTGCTAGCCCACTAGCGCAAATCAGAGGTCACTTGGTACTATTTTTTTTATTGTGCTTGTCTTACTACATAGCCACTAAAAATATTTTTATCTCCATTTTGCTAACAGTTTTTTACGGCGTTGCAGATGAGCTGCATCAAATTTTTACGCCTTGGAGGTCGCCGAGTTTATTTGATGTCAAGGTTGATACTTTGGCAGCGTTACTTGCTGGAGGTGTTTTGTGGATTCTACCCAAAAGACTAAAGAATTGGCTTACGCGCTAGCCAAATCTCTTAAGCCAGGAGACGTTTTGGCACTTAGTGGGGACTTGGGCGCCGGTAAGACTACCTTCACAAGGTATCTAGCCGAGGCCTTGGGTTTTAAAGCACGCGTCCAGAGCCCAACCTTTATAATCGCAAGAAAATACGAAAGAGCCACGGGAGATATTAAGCGTATCCACCATCTGGATTTGTACAGATTAACGGTACTCGCCGAGGTTCTGGAGTTAGGACTCCAAGATTTTTTTGCGGATTCAGAGGCTATTAGTGTTATAGAATGGCCTGAGGTTGCTTTTGAGGTTTTACCTACACCTCATAAAAGGTTACATTTTGAGGTAGTGTCTGATACCGAAAGGAAAATACATGTACAAGATATTAATTGACTCTTCACAAAGAGCAAATAAAAGCGTTTCGCTAATAAAAATAATAGACGCTAAAGAACACACGCTTGACGTTGTATCAGGAAATATAGACATTGTTCAGGGCATTCTAGATTTATTGTCAAAGCACAACCTAAAGGTAACCGACGTCGATGAGTATTTTTTTGTGCCTGGTCCGGGGTCATTTACTGGCTTAAAGAATGGAGCAACTGTAGCCAACATCTTAAACTGGGGTCTTGGAAGGAAAAAAATAGACGAGCTTTTATTCCCGGCGTATGGTCAGGAACCTAATATTCAAAACAAAAAATTCTAGTTACTAGTTGGTTGGAACCTTAATAGCTCTTAGCCCTAAAAACATTGGAAACTCAGAATAGTGTCCTTTTCCAGTTTCCTCAATTTCTAAGAATCTATTTACCATCAGGCCGTGTTTTGTAATTTAGTGTAAATATTCCTGTATAGGTGTGTGGTTAAAAAAATAATTTATTTTTTTTTTGGCATACCGGACGTTGGGGTTTTATTGT
>JBPOHY010000146.1:0-2260 GCA_052035055.1 candidate division WWE3 bacterium
TCGAGGTTTCCCGTGGGTTCGTCGGCTAAAATTATAGCGGGGTCGTTAACAAGTGCCCGTGCAATAGCAACACGTTGTTTTTGACCACCAGAAAGTTCATTAGACTTATTATTTACCCGGTCCGAGAGTTCCACCAAAGAAAGCATCTCCATACCTTTTTGTTTCCATTGCTTTAGGGGCACGTCACTATACTGAAATGGCAATATCACATTTTCTAAAGCCGAAACTCGTGGCAGTAAGTTAAAGGATTGAAAAACAAAACCTATCTCTTTATTTCTCAGTCTAGCCAGCTGCTTTTCTTGGAGACTTGACGCCTTTACACCACTCAAATATATGTCTCCTGTGCTGGGAGTATCTAACAAACCTATCAAATGCATCAATGTAGACTTGCCGGATCCTGAGCGGCCAGTAATAGCCAAAAATTCACCCTTTGCAATTTGTATAGAAACATCATCCAGAGCCTGTATTTTGGTTTGACCAACTATATACTCTTTGGATACATTTTTTATCTCCAAAACCCAATTTTTATCCATGATTATTCTTGCAGTTTTACAACCGCGCCTGGGGTTAACTCTATCTTTTCATCGAGGGGTGCTACTATTTGGTCAGAAATTTCATTTTTTACTTCTATATACAAATCTCCTTCCAAACCCATTTCTAAATCCTTTTTTTCAGCCTTACCATCTTTGAGCACAAAAACATAAGGCTTATTATCCTTATCATAAAGAATTTGATCAAAAGAAAGTGCGTTAACCACAGAATCAGTTTGCGCCAAAACTATGTAGGCGTCACCGGTCATACCCAATAAAACCTTACTTGCAGTTTGGCCCACTATAGCTATTTTAATAGTAAATGAAGAACTTGCTTCGGTATCGGCATAGTAAGGAAGTTCGGTTATAGTACCTTCAAAAGTTTCCCCTTCAAATGAGTCCAAAGTAATTTCAACAGGCTGTCCGACTTTTACCAAACCAAAATCCTCTTGGTCTAGGGCTATTTCAAATAATAAGCTGCCTAAATCGGCGAGCCTAACAATTTCTTCACCCAGTGCAACGACCTCGCCTTTATCTTTTGCTACGTTGACCACGGTACCATCGATTGGAGCGTACAAATACGTCTTAGAAACGTCCCCAAGTTGCGCCTGGTAAGATGCCTCAGCCTTGCTTATTAATTCGTCTAGTTTGCGCAATTGAATATTGTACTCATCGGTGCCACCATAAGCATCTATATTGGCTTCCTTATCTTCTTCAAATAGTTCTTTATCCCTTATGGCAATGTCCCTGGCATCCTTTAAAGCTTGTGCGGCCTTTGTACGGTCGTAATTATAAATAACAGCCAGCAACTGACCTTTTTTTACAAGGTCACCTTTTTTTACATTTATGGCCTCGAGTACTGACGAGGCTGGAAAAGCCAAAGAAATGTCATTTTTAGAAATCACGACTCCACCTGCGCTAACAGTTCTTTTAACTGTCGTCTTTTCAAAATCTATTTTTTTAACCGCTATTGGGCGTTTTCCAAATACTCCGAAAACCACAAATAGGATTAGTGCAAGAAGGCTTAATGCAATAACTAATTTCTTCATACGCTGAATATCATACCATTTTTGGTGTAATATAGTTATGTGAAATCAGTTCTAAAATCACACCACCCAAGAAGACACCTCAGTAGTTTTAAATACGCATTTAGCGGAGTTCTTCATACATTATTAAATGAAGCCAATTTTAGAATACAAATCTTAATTACCACAGTCACGGTTTTATTGGGAATTTACCTCGGCCTTACCAACACTCAGTGGGCAATTCTAACGCTCACAATGGGACTACTTCTATCGGCAGAAATGATAAATACTTTGATAGAAAACTTTATTGACGTTTTAATAAAGGAATACCACGAGGGTGCCAAAATCATAAAGGATGTATCGGCGGGTTTTGTTTTAATCACAGCAATAACAGCACTTATAGTTTTGCTCTTAATATTTTCTGAGCCCCTACTAAGACTTATTTAGTAACCCGCTGCCTGAATTTCGGTAAGCGTTCCGGGTTGCATGTTGTATATCTTTACTAAGTCTTTTCCACTTCTACTAAAGGTGAAAACCGGACTATATCTTTGTGACCAATACTTTACTTTTTCATTAGTTATCTCGTTTGTAAGGCTCTGGGGGTTAATTATTTGAACATAAAGCCCAGCGCTATTGGTATCCTTTGGCAATCGAACAAAATACCTAGAAATACTATCTCGCTCGTTTGTGGAGTAAAACCCACTT
>JBPOHY010000038.1:0-4607 GCA_052035055.1 candidate division WWE3 bacterium
CGTACGTCTAGAAGAGATTAGCACACCCACACTCGTGCTAAAAAGAACAGTACCGGTTATACCAGTTCCCGCGCCAGAAATTGTGTATACAAAATTAAGTCCATCTAAATATACGGTTACTGTTACAAATGCCAAAGCACCCTACACATTGGTTTTTATGGAAAGATTTAATCCGTGGTGGGATCTAAAATTTGAAGGAAAAGAACTTGCGAATAGTTCACATGCTGTTGTTAATGGTTTTGCTAATAGTTGGCAGATTTTACCCGATGATGTCTCAGGGAAAGACTCCTATGTCCTTACAGTCGAGTTTGGTTTGCAGAAGTGGTTCAATTTTGCATTTGGACTTTCTATGTTTGTGTTTGGGTTGTGTTTGATCTTTTTATTACATTTGCACCACAAGGAAAAACATGCCAAGGTCTGAGGTCGCTAAGAAAAGGTTTTATATTTTATTAATACTCGCAATTTTCTTAATAGACATATTTGTCTTTAGTTTGGGCATTTATGAAACATCCCTGATACTTTTTATAAGCATGTTTTTGCTAAGAAAAAGACTAGCGCTTACTTCGTTTAATACAGGTATATTCTCCGTTGTTAGCTATGCGATTTCCGCTGTGCTAATGGTGACGCGTACCGAAGCTTTGGCAGAAAAGTTTTCAGTATGGTGTCTGTTATTTATGATTTTGTCAGTTAGCTTACGAGTTATAGAATTGAAGGTAGTTAATAAAAATGATGAACCTGCCTAAAATTACAATTGTAACTCCTACTTTAAACGCGGCACTAGTGCTAACCCATTGCTTGGAGTCTATACGCCAGCAAAACTATGACCAGGATAGTATAGAAATAATAATTGCCGACGGGGGTTCTACAGATTCAACAATTCAAATAGCGCAGGACTATAATGCTAGGGTCATACCCAATAGATTAAAAACGGCAGAGGCTGGCAAATTAGCTGCCGTGCGTGTATCTAGTGGTGATTATATTGCCCTTATAGATTCGGACAACATACTGCCAACAAAAAACTGGATTAGAGAAATGGTTGGTCCTCTAATAGCCCATCCAAAAGCAGTAGGCAGCGAACCATTACACTACACTTATCGAGCCAGCGATGGCTTTATAACCAGGTACTGCGCCCTTCTGGGTATGAATGACCCGCTAGTACATTTTTTGGGTAACTACGATAGGTTTAATTTACTAACAAATACCTGGACTGAGGTTTCACACGATGAAGAAGAATTTGCAGACTACTTGATCGCTAAGTTTGATTCGCGCGGGGTTCCCACTATAGGAGCTAACGGTACTGTCCTTAGGGCAAACTTTTTAAAAAATGCTATAAAAGGAGACTACCTATTTGACATAGACATCTTAGCCGACCACATTAGTACAAATGGTAGTGTTACCTTTATCAAGGTGAAAAATGGAATTATTCACACATATTGTGAAAAAAGCGTAAAAAAGTTTATGTTGAAGCAGCGCAGACGCGTTAAGGATTTTTTGTACCATAAAAGTTTAGCTAACAGAGACTATAGCTGGGATTCTCAATCTAAACTTAGGCTATTAAAATTCATAGTATATTGTATTTTATTCGTTCCCTTACTTGGGCAAGCCCTTATCGGCTATTCAAGAAAAAAGGACTACGCTTGGTTTTTTCACCCAATTGCATGCCTGATTACTCTCTGGGAATATGGTTTTGGCGTTTTAAGTAGTATTTTTGGCAAATCGGAAGTAGACCGAAGTAGGTGGAAGCAATGATAAAAAATAGATCTGTTACTTTTACTATCGCAGTTATTTTTTTAACATCCTTGGCTTGCGTTTATCGCTATCTACTCGTTGGTGGTATTTTGGCAAGTGGTGAGTCTTTCTTTTACTTAAATCCTCATTTTACTGATTATTTTTATACTTGGAGTGATAAGTTCAACTTTGGTTCAAATTATCCACACCAGTCAAATCTGGTACTTTTTGGGATTTTGTGGAAAGTATTGGAGGTTTTTTCACGCCTTGTGCACCCCTCGGTAATGTTTTTGTTTTTATCACTGTTTTTGAGCAGTTTATTTTTTTATCTCGTCGCAAGAAAACTCACAAATCTGGAAGATGAATTGATCTATATACCGGCCTGCGCTTTGTATACTTTCAATTTATTCAGAATACTCGGACCTCTAAATGAGCGCCTGAACCTTTTGTTCATATTTTTGCCACTCTATTTTTACTTTTATGAACGCTTTTTAAAAACTAACAGGTTTTATTACCTCTCGATACTGCTCATCCTCGCAATACTTTCTTCTTCACTTGGCGCTAACTTACCCCTTTTTACTATTCCTTACATTTTAATGCTGATGCAATTTGCATTTTATGTTTTATCTACTAGGTCATTAAAATCCGCAATATCAAGGTTGTTTAAGACACTTGGCTTTTTCGTCTTGGTCCTTATGGCCAACCTTTTTTGGATGCTTCCTATGTCTGCACATTTGTTAGCTATGCGCAGTACGGTTATGAATGGGGGACTACCAACGTTTTGGAGTGCTGGCAGCTTTTTTGATTTTTTTAGACTACTTGGAGCTTGGAGCTGGCGAGTTGGTTATTATGTCAGATACTATTATCCCTTTGCGAGCAACTATTACCATCCTGTACTACTTATTAGCTCTTATTTTGTAACGTCGTGTGCTTTCGTATTTTTATTTTTTCCCCGCACAACAAAAAACAATTACTATACAAAGTTTTTTAGCATAGTTTTCTTTGTCGCAATATTTCTAAGCGCAGGCATAATAGGCCCCTTTGGCGAGTTCTTTAAAAAGTTGTTTTTAAATATTCCATTGCTGGCCATGTACAGAGAGCCGTTTGCCAAATTTATGCCACTTGTAATTTTTTCTCTGGCCTATTTACTCTTGTTTTCTTTAGATTCCATATATACCTTTATGCGGAATTCATTTTATAAAGGCTTATTGGTTATTTCTTTCCTCGCGATCTTATTAAACGCACACCCGCTTTTTTCTGGCGAGGCACTTCCTCAAAAAATGTGGAATGCCCCACAGCGTGGTGCGGTTGTAAAAGTGCCGGAATATTGGCAGGAGGCTGTAGCGTTTTTAGAGTCTGCCCAAAGTGATAAAAAAGTTTTTCTTTTTCCTGCCAATCCGTATGGGAGTACAAATAATTGGGAGTGGGGAGTAAACGTAGTTGGTAATATTACAGACTTTATTCTTGAGCGGGATACTCTTAAAGCATGGGCAGGTGAAAAGGGGACTTCGGCACAAATTATTTCGAATGTTTTTAACACTTATTACCCATTTAATCTCAAGAGTTACCTAGGATTTTTGGGAGTAAAAGAAATATTGCACGAAAAAGATATGGATTGGAGGTTTGATGGCAGTGTAATGCCACCGTCCTATTACGAAGCTTTGTTTCAATCCAATGGGATACCCCTAACCAAAAGTTTTGGGAAATTTAATTCGACTTTTGAGGAAACAGTACCTAATGAGGAGCCTATCCCATTTAAGAAAAACGAATTATATGCTGAGTTATTTGGTAAGTCATTGCTAGACGTTTATGAGTTAGCACCATCTATTACTAAAGACAAACTTTTTGTACCACAAACTTTAGTTCTAACCAACGCGTCTGTTCCAGAGATTCCGGCCATTGTTAGTATGTATGAGAATGCTAAAAAGGTAGGTATTTTTTCTACCGATTCGCAAACTTTAATTAACTATGATGATCTGTATATTTTCCCCTCACAAACTTGTGGTGCCTTTTGTTATAGTATTCAGCCGCATGCTAGTGCTCTATATAATTTATACATAGACACAGATACATTTTCCAGACTCGAATCGTTAAATATTGGAGATAAAACCTACTTATCAGAAAACTTTGATATTGGGACTAATGCCTACTTTCATAAGTTAAATCTACCGTTGGATTTAGAAGCGGACTTGGAAGTTCGAGTAGCCCTAAAAGATGACCCTACACTTTTGTCTCTTGAAGAAACAAAAAATATCGTATTGTCTCAAGCAGTAGTAAATCTCATAGAAGATCCGATTTTTTTAAATACGTTTGTAAAAGATGGCTTGGAGGTTGCCGGGCACTTTGATGCCGCCGCCGAAAAATTTACCTTAACGGGAAAACAGATATTAGTCATGCCTTTTAGCGGCTTAACCCCCCATACCCAATTTGAATTCTCATTTGATGCTATTTCGGAGTTAGCCGCTGGTAAGCTATATTTTGCCATAACTACAATGGTCCCTGACTATACGCGAGTGTACGAAGCAAAAAAGAACGGCTCCTCTATACCTGCGGATCTTCAATATACAGAGAAGAAAATTTATTCTAAGTCATTTGACCTGGAGCAGGGGACCACCGAGGACTTTAGTGAGGTATTTAACGCTTTGGACGTAACCAGTTCCGGAGCTGTCTATGTTTTCTATGCCCCGCAGGGCGATAAAAATGCGCAAGTACAGTTAGCTAACTTACAGTTGCACCAGGCGCGCAGTCCTGTGCTTTTTATAAATCATCAAAATGAAAATCCAAAAGACACTTTTCCTAGCATACAGTATATAAAGAACGCTCCCACAAGTTATAGGGCCGTTGTTAGCGGGGCGACTTCGGACTTTTTACTAGCTTTT
>JBPOHY010000010.1:0-8411 GCA_052035055.1 candidate division WWE3 bacterium
CATCACCCTTATTAACAAAAATTTTGCCTTCTTTTGGCAATGCTCTTTCGATAAAAACACCTGTAGATTGGATTAACTTTTTTAAGACAGGAAGATACATACCTTATATTCCTAAAGTAGCCTCCTCTACCACTCTTATGTAATCCTTAAAAATAACATATGACTCCGAAAGTGGTTTACCGGAATTTTTATTTCTGGTGTCGATAATCAAACCGGCACTGCCACCGTCTAACATATATTCATTAGTTGAATTTGAATTTTTTACCAAAGCCTTGACCTTTGTATTAATAGGAACCGGCAAAAAGAAAAGCTCATTTTCCTTTAGGTCAATAAGTTGAGATGTACCCACCGAACTCTCTACCAAGCACTCGGTATGCCCAGGCGAGTTTAGCAAAGTCCCCATTGGCTTAGAAACATAGTCTGAGGCTAAACGGGAATATTTTTGGTCATAAGTTACCAAAAGTCCAAATAATAACAACATGTTGCTATCATCTACCTTTAATGAATAAATGCCTGGAGACCTCATGATGTCGAGTATTAAAAGCATAAGCATCGAACGCCTCTCCCTAGTATGCACAGAAAATTGCTCGCCGGTAAAAAGCAACGTTGTTGCCTCCACAGGCGATTTTTGACCTTTAATTGGGGCTGGCAACCTGTATGTTGCCTGTGCAAGATTAGCTATATGGTAATGCAACAACCGGTTTAAGAAGGTTTTGTCAAATTCCTCGTCACAAAAATTGTACATGGGCAGGTTAAACAGCTCCTCCTGATCTATAGAATAATAAGGAAATCCTGAAGCAAAGTTGCCATTTGCAAAAAACGAAAAGTTATTAATAACAAAAAATGCAGTGGCCGAAAGGTCTGAAAACTTAGACAATAGTTCGTTTATGGGCAATGCCAGCTTATAAGGCGTTAAAATAGTTGGCACTATGGGAAATCCGGTCGCAATTATTTCTATCGAGGTTTTTGCAACACCGTAGGACTTTAGAATTAAAGTTACAACCTCCGAATAAAATTGCTGCTCCGATACGGAAGACGCATAAACATTGGGTAAATACACATAGTCAAAGGACATCGTAGCAAAAGTAAAATCATCCTGAACCAATAATGTATAAACTTTGGATTCACCAAAGTGCAGGGCAAGCACGGGCATGTAACAATAATATCAGACAATAGATACAAACTTAAGCACAACAAAAAGACCCCCCGCCGATGCGAGGGGTCTTGTAGTTATCAAACAACAGTCCTAAGTACTAAAGTTCGTGTTGATCGGTGTATGGAAGCAAAGCCATGTATCTAGCACGCTTTATTGCTACCGAAAGTTTTCTTTGGTTTTTTGAGGTCAACCCAGAATAGCTTTTGTGCAACACCTTACCTCTATCAGAAATAAAGCGCTTTAGCACCAAAACATCTTTATAATCCGGTTCCTTACCAATTTGAGTGAAGTAACAAGCTTTTTCCTTGTTTTTGTTTATTTTATTTTGTGAATTTGGTCTATTACTTTTTGCTTTTTTCTGCATGATTATACCTTTAGTTATTAGTTACTTGAGTCTAAGTCTCCTAAAACTTCATCTAAATTTAGTTCTCCGTCTTCTGGAGTAGCGTCTGAACCACCTTGCTGATCGGTATCTGAAAACTCGGTGTCTCCACCATCTTCAGATTTTTTACCAGCTGTTAAAACTATCATTTCATCAATTACTACTTCGGTTTTGTACTTTTTCACGCCCTCGGTGTCCACCCAATCTCTAGTCTGAAGTCTACCTTCGACATATACTTTGGTGCCCTTTTTTAGTAATTGAGCGCACAACTCGCCTAATTTATTCCAAGCAACAACATTATGAAAATCTGCTGCCTCCTTCTTAGCGCCATTGACTACCCATTCTCTATTAGTCGCGAGTCCAAAACTTGCTACTGGAGTTCCTTGTGGAGTGTATCTCAACTCTGGATCTCTTGTAAGGTTACCTATGAGTAAAACTTTATTTATACTTCTGGCTGACATGTTTCCTCCAATTTCAGCTTTTTGCTGTAACTAAATACCTTATAAGGGAGTCGACTAGATTCAACTTTGCCTTAAGTGAATCCATTTTAGCAGGTTCCAATTCAAAAGTAGATACAGTAAAAAACCCCTCCGTATCCGAACCTACTTGATAGGAAAGCTTTCTTTTACCCCAAGGGTCAGTTTCAACAACTTTACCACCCAGATCCTGGATGAAAGTTGTCAACTGCTGGGAATAGTTCTTAAAAGCTTCTTCACCTAAACTACCCTTTGTTATTGTCATTATTTCGTAATTTTTCATAAGACTTTGTTATTATACTAACCCTTAAATTTATAGTCTACTTTATATTGTCTAGCGATTCCTAATTACAGTAGACGTGGGTGGATGGTACAACAAGAAACAATAGAATGCAATACCATTTAGACGTTAAACCTAAACTCAACCACGTCGCCGTCGTGCATTATATACTCTTTACCCTCAAGCCTAAGGCTACCTGCCTCACGAGCACCCTTCCATCCCCCACTCTTAATGTAGTCATCAAAGGAAACTAGCTCGGCTCTAATAAATCCTTTTTCAAAGTCGGTATGGATCTTACCCGCTGCTTGAG
Organism: candidate division WWE3 bacterium; assembly: GCA_052035055.1. GTDB lineage: Bacteria > Patescibacteriota > WWE3 > UBA101185 > UBA10185 > JBPOHY01. Next base: position 2,605 of record JBPOHY010000010.1, read on the forward strand.
GCGCCTTATCACCTTTTTTAATAGTCCAAGCACGTACCTCTTTTACACCCGCCGTAAAATATGACTGCAAGTTCAAAAGTCGATAGGATTCTCTGATTAATCGATCCAAAGCACTCTCTTTTAAACCAAGTTGAGATAAATATTCCTTGGCATCGTCCTCGCTTAACGAGGAAAGTTCAGACTCAATCTTGGCACAGATCCTTACATAGTGGCTTTCCGGGGCGGCACTAATCAGGTCTCCCTCGTCCACATTTAACGCATAAATCACCGGTTTTGCACTCAATAAATTTAATTGAAAAACATAGGTAGCCTCATCCTGATTAAATTCTTCAAAATTTATTCTTTCTGCTCTTTCTAATTTTTGCTTTATTTTTTCTAAAAGAGCCGCCTCTGCCTTATCTTTTTTTGCACCCATCAATTTTTTTTCGAGCATTTCTAAATCGGCTAGTAACAACTCCGTTTCTATTGTCTCTTGGTCTTCTTTTGGGGAAATTGCTCCGGCTTTTATAACGTTTTCGTCCTTAAAATCCCTAATAACGTGAATAATGGCATCAACCTCTCGAATATGGGCTAAAAACTTATTGCCCAAACCTTCGCCCTTGTGAGCATCTTTTACCAGTCCAGCGATGTCATAAAATTTAACTACTGCGTAAGTTGTTTTTTCTGGAATATTAAGATTTTGCTCCGGCGTAGTACCAGCCTTTGCGTACTCTTTTCTTACTATATTGGCGATTTGGGTAATTCTTGGATCCGGAACTTCAACAACCCCAATGTTTGGCTCGATAGTTGCAAAAGGATAATTGGCCGACAAAGCTACCTGCCTCTTTAACAAAGCATTAAATAATGTGGACTTACCCACGTTGGGCAATCCAACAATACCTATGGAAAGGCTCATAATATAGCTTGCCCAAGGGTAGCGAACGCAGTGAGCGTTTCGTTGGGCAATCCAACAATACCTATAGATAAACTCATAAGGCGTATTTTACTGCATATAGGTGATATTGAAAACAAAAAAAAGGCACAGCACGTCATTTAATTGACTAGCGCAATGCCTTTATTAAATCAAGAACCTACCAACAAAGCGTAAAACCTCCCTCACCGCCATGCTGCACAGAACCGCTTTCAAGACTGTTATCTAAAGCCCAACCATCCATAGCAGCAAACTCCTGATCAAGTGCGGCTTCTTCCAAAGCGATAAAGTATGCAAAATCGAATTTAGTACGCCAAATACCATTTGCATAAGTCACCATTGCCCGTTCAGCACAAAGGTCATGAGCTGTAGTGTGCAACCCAAGTTCTTTTATTTGTTGCTCAACAAGGTTGGTTAAATCCAAATATTCCCCAGCGCTAAACACAAGATGCCCGGTTTTTTGAATGGCGCGGATGGGATGTTCAAAAGCAAAATACAACAGGTTTTCAATTTGGAAACCACTTGCTTCCAAGATGATGGCCGGAGTATGAGACAGCACATATTCCTGCAAAGCACGCGTCGAATTAAAAACAAACATGGAAACACTCCTTAAAAAATAACGGATTTTGCCAGTATTGTAGCAAAATATGAGCAAAAACCAAAACCTAAAGAGTTGAAACGCCAGTTATTTTTCGTACGACGGGCAGGTTATCCATTAGATCATTTAGGTCAGGATTTGGCTCTTTTTCTATAACCAGTTGTCTTCTTTTACCATTGGCATCGGGAACATCTAACCGAGTGTGTATATCCCCTCCCTCAAAGCCCAAAGTTACATGAAAGTACGCCTTAGGCAGTTCAAGGTCTTCTCGTAGTTTTGCGAGCTTTGCGGATTCCAAGGTGACAAAGCACACTTTTTTCTCCTTATCTACCTCACGCATATCATCTCTGGTACTTCCGTCTACATAACCAATTCCGGTTATATGCATATCTGGGTGCTGCATAAACTCCTGCAAACCAGTATTAAGAATTTCTAATTTTGCAGCATCTAGCTTTTGGAGAACACTTTTATCCACAGGCCTAATAATTGATACATGATAACCGTTACCTCTGGGCTCAGCACTAATACCAAACTTGGTGTTTAGCTTTTCTAAAACTGGGTAAAAGTCACCCTCTAAATCAAGCTGTAGTAATGTAGCGTTTTTTAAATTTTCAGGTTCAAAAGGTTTAAAATCAACCTCAAAGTCAGCTTTAATTTCGTATGAATGCATAAGCTAAGTTTAGCAAAAAAAAAGCCGGGAAACTGCAACTCCTGAAGTAAAGTGCAAATTCTCGGCTAACAGGCTTGGAAGGCAACCTACAGATTTGGAGTCTGGTGCTCTACCAATTGAGCTACAAGCCTAATTCAAAAACGAGTAGTGATTACTCACCATCATTAACATCCTCTTGCGTTTGATGTACTTGCGTCACAGCCTCTTTCCTTGGTTTATCAAGGAGTAAACTAGCCTCTTGTACAAGCTCAAACGCTTTAGGAAAAACAGCTCTCAAATTTAATCTTTTGGCCAACTTTTGAGCAAAGGTTAAATTTGGAACATCACTTGCGTTATCTTTTTGCATTTATATTCTCCTTTGCATCTGGCGTTAGATTCGTAATAGACTCTGCCATGAGTGGGACGATATTTCTACCATTTACTCCATGTCTAGTCAACTGAGTGTGGGCCCATCTACTAGGTAAACGCATAGATAATACTGGGACATCCCCCTCCTGATCAATTAAATAAATACGCACTGTCTCGGGTATATCCTTACCAAAATTAAGGTCTCCTTGTATTTTTAACGCACCATCACTACCCCTCATGGTAACTGCGGACTTTGGCATGTCAGTATCATCTGTTTTAGTTTCTACTATTAAGGTCACTTCCGGAATGCCATTTTCTGGCGTATTATAAACAAAAAAGTCCCCTATACCCTTTAAGTCTGTTTCAACATCTGCTTTTCCAATATGTTGATTCCCCTCCATACCAGCAACCAATTTTTCTAAACCCCAGCGCGTTATAACCTCAGTACGCATTCCAAGCACACAACCCCCCAGAGACTTTCGGTATCGTTGTACATTTTTATTCCAAAAATTCCTAAAATAATCCTCATTTCTACCGCGGACATCCTCCAAAGCGTTAGATGCGGCTTTAAAGCCTTTTTCCATGGTTTCCAATGATCCCTCTGCCATAGTAACCGCCGCTTCTAGAATTGCGGGATTTTGGTAGCCAGTATCAACCATAGTACCCAGAATCCTGTTATTTAAGCGAAATATCTTTCCCTTATCACTAAAACGATTTAGCCTTATCAGGCTTTTATTATTAAGATCACTACCACTTCTCGAAAGTTCAGCTTGGAGTAGTAATAAGTGGTGTAAAGATATTTTCTCCATTTCCGCAGGTGGAATTTTTTCAGACATCGCGTATCTTTTTACCAACTCACTTCGAATCAAGAAAGCTGTTTCTACAGCTTCGGGGAAAGCCTCCCGCATATCTATGTTTCGCTCTATAACGGCTCTTTGCACTGTCATAGGTAACCAATCTGCATAGATACTATCAGTTAATGCTCTAAAGTTTTCTACACTGGGTTTTTGTAATAAATCAGGTCTTACTTCTTCGACACGTTTAAACCAGTTCTGTATCTTATGACCTGTGTTTCCATGACTTTCATCATCCGCCTTTTCGCGTAAAGACTTTGCAAATGCAACCGAAGTTCTAACAAGATCTTTGGACGAAATACCCTGTTGTGGTGAAAATTCAGCAGTTAAAACCATAGAATAAATATACACAGTAATTTGTAATATGGATAGACCTAATTACCTATAGGTGCTAACTTAATTGTATGTCCGAAACACTAGAACAACCCCCAACAAAAGAACTCACTCCAGTACAAATACGCGCCGACGAAATGCGCGAACGTATGGCACATAAAACCCAAACTGGAAAATGGGAAGTATATCTGAATAGTCCAATAACCGAAGAGGAAGATTTACAAAGGAAAGAGATTATTGCGAGGGAACCGCGTAGTGTACTTGTGGTTTGTTTTGCAGGGAAAAATAGGAGTAAATTTATTGCTCATATATTAAATAAACGAGGTTATAAAGCCGTCAATATAGGTGCAGGAAACGAAAAAGGTGGAGCGAAACCCTTGCTAGAATCAGATATATTGGAAAGTAAACCAGAGGCAATTATTTGTATGGATGAACATGTTAAGGAGAATTTTGTTAGACAAGTCGAAAAACTTGAAATTGCAGAAGAAATAGAAGATACACCTATAAGAACAATAGGATTTGGGGACAATTCAGCCTTCTACGAAACTAATCCCGAAAGGAAGATAACAAGGATTTTGGAACTAGAAGATTATGTAGGAAAAGTATTAGACAGATTGGGGTTTGTAAAGGTTCAGCATAGTGCAACCCCCAACAGCCTAAAATAAAGCCTCGCATGAGCACAAAAAAAAGCCAAGAGTATGGGGACACCATATAACTCTTGGCTGATAGTAAAATCTGACCTTACCAACTAGTCAACCCAATGTCCAAACTGAGTGTCACCACCTTCCGCTTCCTGGTCGACGTATTTGTTAACCAGCTGTAAAACGTTGGGGATTCCCTTAGAAACCAAAAATGTCCTAACTTCTTCTTCGGATGTACCAGGCAATGCTTTTACGTGGTCCCCATATAAACCTCCGGTGTAGAAAAACCACCACTCAGTATGTGCAGAGGTTGCTTCAAGGAGCGTGGTCACCTTAGCATTAGTGCGCGCAAGGGCTTCTGAGATATCAGCCTTCATCCGAGCTAACAGTTCAGAAGATGTGTGGGGGGTTTTATTAATGACCTGATGTATATAATAGGCATGAGTCTTACCATCAGGGTCATAGAACAAACCAGCCTCCCTTTTTGCCTGCAACCACAGTGCCTCGATTTCCTGAATCAGGAAGCCCCCGCATTCAGCACGTACACCCGCCTCGGCCTCCGCCAACATTTGTTCAACAGAACCAACTTTTCGAACAAAGTCCATACCCGGAAACCTCATATACAGATTCGTGACATGTGCTTCCCAAATCCCGTCAGAGATATCGGTACGTCCAATACGCTCCCCGGGCTTATACAAGGTAAGCTCTCCACCTATGTAAAACCAGCCAGTACCCCATTTGCCTTTGTAAACGTAAATTCGGGCCAAATCCCCTTTAGTTTGTGATTTAAACTTAAAAAACTTTACGGTGTTTTTCTGGTTTTGGCCAACGATTTCAATTTCCCATTCCTGGCCAACACGAACCTCGCTAGGAATAGGGTGTCCGCGGTCAGGAAAACAGCTATACCTTCCTACTTTAACCATTAACCCGCCGTCACGCGCCTCTTGAACAACTACAGTATGAATATCAGACATGCTAACTCCTTTTTGCAAAAAAAATCAGAGACTAGGAGTTGTTTTGCAACTAGTCTCTGATGTGGCGGAACCTAAACTAGCTCAAAAGGCTTGTCAATAAAGCCGGAGCTGGGATTCCAAAAGAACTGTAATCCTGTAAAATCTGCTGCAGGTAGGCTTGGTCAAGGATAACAGCATCCCCCTGAACAACAACGGCATCAACTGAGGTTTTACCTTTATTAACCTGTACGATGCCACCCTTTTCCAAAATAGCCACGATAGCATCCGAGGTTTTGGGCGGATCCGGGGTAATTAACTGGCGACAACGGGCATCAGGTTCGTCAGACTCCACATCACGCGTCCAAGGACCGTTAGCCCAAATGTCCGCGTCACCGCTATCCGCCAAAAAAGCTTGGGCAGCCTCAGTGGCGTTGAAAAAGTGTTTCTGCTCCCCCCACTGGTAAGTGAGTACATAGATAGTTTTCATTTTTATACTCCTG
>JBPOHY010000073.1:0-6156 GCA_052035055.1 candidate division WWE3 bacterium
CTGATAAGATGAATGCCTACATACGAAAAGTAACTGCGGGCGCAATTGAGGGATACTTACCGCACACAGCTGTGGAAAGTGAACCCGGGAAAGAACCTTTCATGCTGTTTGATGACGAAGATTAGGCACTTATAATAAATACCAACTCACATATAGAGGCCTATGTAGAAAAAATAAAAGTTAAGGACGCTAGTAGCGAAACCATGGAAGGTAACCCACCGCAATAAATTACACACTAGTTTATACAACCAGAAAAAAAACCATAAGCATTAATGTGACTAAAAATGATGGTGTAGTTGTTAGAGCTCCAAAAAGAGTTTCAAAAACCCAGATAGCTAAAATACTTATAGAAAAGCAAGCTTGGATTAGTAAAAAAGTTGCCTACATTAGTGGCCTACCTCAAAAAAAAGCAAAAGAGTATGTAGATGGGGAAAACCATCTGTATATGGGTGAAAATTTCAGGCTGCGTGTAGTAAATGCTAAAAATAGAAGCGCACTTATTCAAGGCTCCGAGATAATAGTAGAAAGCAGTACACCAAATAATTCAGTTTCAGTAAGAACCATACTAAACCTGTGGTATAAAAAACAGTCTAGGGAACTTATAACACATCTGGCGGAAGAGGTTTTTAACAATTTTAATATAAGGCATGGGTTACCAAATCCAACAATTACTTTTAAAGACCTAAAACGGCGGTGGGGGAGTTGTAGCTCTAAAGGACAGATTGTACTTAACATTAATTTAATCAAAACGCCAAAGGAGTGTATTGAGTATGTCCTTATGCATGAGTACTGCCACCTTGTGCACCACAATCACAGTAAAGCATTTTACTCACTGCTACAAGAGTACACACCAAACTGGAAGCAACTAAAAAAAATTTTAGATGTGCACGATAACCTTATATAAAAATAAAAGGCCCCCAAAATGTTAATCTATGAGGGCTTTATTTTACTCTTTACAAACTGCAGTGCGGACTTGTTTTCCTGTAATACCAAACAAAATTCCTCAGGCGATATGTATATCTGTCTAGGCGGTTTTTTACCATAAGGGATTAAACTCCAAACATTCTCCCCTTCATAATAAAAATTCACAAAAGCACGCCAAGTTCGTAATCGCTCAAATGCGTCATATATACTTTGCCAAGTTTTACGGTCCCATGCGCATTCGTCTAAATTATAGGATACTATGCTGTACCTATAGCTATAAGGTGCTGTACGTCTAAAAACCACCAGCCGGATTAGGGAACTAATCAGCCCATGGTGCTGTCTCTTTTTAAAGGCAGCAACAGCCTCAGACCCGTTTCGTTTTGGCTTGATCTGAAGACTTACAATTCGTCCGGTCAGGGTTTCGACCACGGTGTCAATTCCACCGCCGTCTAATACACCATTGTGTTCTGTAAAATAAAACTTTTTGACTTGCGACCTTCGCCGTAGCTTGTTTTCAAGTACTTCTTTAACAGCGTCCTCAAAATACAAGTCCATACTACCTCCATTGGGTAATTGGTTTAAGTTTGAGAAAATACTTAACTTTGCGGCTATTATACAGAAAAGTTAGAGATTAGAAAATTTATGACTGGTGTTTAAATGCGTTTTTAACTTCTAATACAACCTGATCTGGTGTAACTGAAGTCTTAACAATATACCCATCGGCACCGTTTGATAAAGCCTCAACAATTAAATTCTCATTGCTTATGTTCGTAAGCAATAACACCGGGCCTTTTTTTATATTTTCTGATTTAATTATTTTTAAAATGGCGGTTCCATCCATAATTGGGAGCATTATATCTAAAAGCAATAGATCCCATGCCGTTTGACGTATCATGTCTAGTCCAATTCCTCCATCAGGTGCCATTTCTACAGAAAATCCCGCACTCGAGAGTATTTGACCATACAGCACACGCAAATCTGGTTGATCTTCTAGTATGAGAACTGTTTTTTTTGACTCGTCGCTTTGCTTATTATTTGTAGCAGGTGTGTTCATATATATTAGTATATAGGGTGGGAATCACCAACGCCAGCAATTATTAAAATAGTATTAAAATATTAAATCTTGCAGTGCAAAAGAGGATATGCCAAACTTAAATAACCTATGTCCAATAGCACAGATCATCCAGTCTCAAGTTTAGCTCCTACAACCACAAAGTTTGGGGAACATCTCATATTTGATGCCTACAATTGCGATCCAAAAAAACTCGATGATATGGAATTTTGCAGAGACCTACTGGAGGAACTGGTCAAAATCACCGGATTACATAAGTTAACGGAACCATGCTTAGTTAGAGCAGATTCAAATGAAGCTTTAGGGGGTAAGGATCCTGGTGGTATAAGTTGTTTCGTAATGATTATGGAATCCCATATAAGCTTGCATACCTTTACAAGACGAGGCTTTTTAACGCTAGACGTATATTCATGTAAAACTTTTAATACCGAAGGCATCGTCGAGTACCTTTCAAAAGCTTTTAACACAACCGACTTTAGTATCGTGAAGTTTGATAGGGGATTAAAATATCCCACAGAGAATATTTACTAGTTTTCCTAATATTATCTTAAAATTGTGGGTATCTCGTCGGGAAGGAGGGCAGCTTGGCTTCTTCTCAATGCGTCTTTACTAGCTTCCACAGAGGCTCTACCAAATATTTTCTGGTACTGTAAAACCAACCCCTCAAGTGCTTGCTTTGGATCTCCAGAGATCGAAATTTCGTGGTCACTAACCACCAAAATGCCAGCAGTTCTCCTTGCCAGGTCCATAGCCAGGGGACCTATTATTTGCTGCTGTTCTTCTATTATTTTTAGTACGGCAACATTATATTTATTCATTGGGTTACGACTCAGAATTCTTTAAATTGTCAAAGGAACTGCCCAAACCAAGTAGTGCTAAAGACATGATGAAATAAGCTAAGTAGTAAAAGTATTCACCAATACCTGCTATTTCCCAAAGTCCATGGGCGTTTTGATAAATAAAGGTGAAGTCAGCTATGTATTGGACTAAAAAAGCAAATAGTAAAAGTAAAACACGGTTTCTAAGTAACCCACCGAGCATCTTAAAAGAAAAAACAAAGACAAGTAGTGCAACCGAAATATATACCGCCTGGCTTAGTGGATAGGCAAAATCCAAGAAAGTGGCTAAAAGAGGTTTGTCCCCATCAAATTCATACCCCTTTAACAACTCAATGTAAGAAAAACCGAGCATAAGTAAGGGCACAAGTACAGCCCAAAGCTTATTTGTCGCAGACTTTAGAGATAAGTGGGCCCCCAAAGCTCTGGCCAGCTGATAACCTCCATATATGTAACAAGGAATGCTTCCAAAGTAACCTAAATCTCCCAGCGAGGGATAGGGTATGAACACTTTCAAAACAACATTGTAATAGGAGTATACGAGTTGCCCAAAAACTTGTAATAAAAGGCCATAAGACAAAAAGGATAACGCCCTTCCAAAATAGCTCGTATTTCCTCCCCACTTACGCGCAACCAAAAGGCCCATAACCCCACCAAAAAGAGCCTGCACAGCGTAAAAGGTAGAGAACAGTTGTCTGCTACCCTCATCTTGCCCCAAAAAGCTAAAATTAATGGCAACCCACCAAAGGGTGAAAAAAGCAAACAATACAATGTTTAATGGAGGAAGTAAGTTTTTAGTTATGGAGAGACGTTGTTTCACCCTAAAGTAATAATAGACGCATATGATATGCTTGTAAATATATTGGTACAAAATGGTAACTGAACTTGCAAACTATCCATCATTTAAAAAACTAGAAATAAGCGATAAAGAAATAATTCAAACCATTAGTAATAAATACCTCCCGTATTCCGACTTTAACTTTGTAAGTTTAATAATGAATTCTCAGGATTTTTGCGCATATTCAGTACTTAACGACAACTTAGTAATTGAATTTAAAGACTATATAACGAACGAGCCATTTTTTAGTTTTTTAGGAAGCAATAGTACAGTTGAAACCGTAAGTGAATTACTAGACCTTTCAAAAAAAAGGGGCTACAAGCAAAAGCTAAGAATGGTGCCGGAGATCGGTGTCACAAAGTTAATTGGAGATTCAGGTGATTTTGAAGTCATAGAAGACAGAAATAATTTTGACTATGTAATGGCAGTTCAAAACTTTATAGATTTGCCAGGCACTGATTTTTTTCCATACCGTAAAGAAATCCGTAGATTTACAGAAAATTATGCTAATGCAGAATTTAAAACTATTGATGTTACAGATGAACAAATCAAAGAAAATATTGTTAAACTTTTTGGCCTAAGGTCAGAGCAAAAAAAGCAAAATCCACAGGACGCAGAAAACGATTTTGCAGCTACGGCTAAACTACTAAGTCTTTCAAAAGAGTTAGCTTTAATGGCACATGGCATATATATAAAGGGAAAAATGGTCGCATACTGTGTCTCCGAGGGAGTAGACGAACAATATGTAATGGGACATCTGAAAAAGGCCGATACTACTTTTAAAGGTATTTACAGGTATTTAGCCTACCAAACAGCTGTAGAATTTAAAAAGTTAGGTTACAAATACATTAATTACGAACAAGACCTAGGAGACGAGCAGCTACGCAAGTTAAAAATGTTGGCGCGCCCAATAGAATTCCTAAAAAAATATACAGTTGCTAGAAAAGTTTAAGCTTTTTTTAAGATTTATTTGAAGAAGAATGATATCTGTTGCTATAGTTAACCAGATGAACCCTTTAAACTCTACGACTGATCCAGATACAAATCAAAAAGAAACGATCCAAGAACTTGGATCGGAAAACATAACCCAGGCCATATATAAGCGAAACAAGGAGTTATTAGAGGAACGTAGACACGCGGAAGATTTGCTATATAACATTTCGGAAGGGGTATTGGCGGTTGGAAAAGACTATAAGGTCGTACTCTTTAACCATACATTAGAAACCATGCTCGGAATACCAGAAAGCGAAGCTATTGGTAAAGACTTAAACGACATACTAAAGCTTCAAACTCAAAAAAACGAGGCGATAGACATAATTAAATATTGCTTTCAGGACGAAGGAAAAGATGAAGGAATATCAGATGCCCTACTAATAGGCAAATCTAAAAGCTACTTTGTAAATGTAAAATTTTCTATCCTAGCAGCAGAAAAAGATAAAGAGGCGCTCGAGTGTTTGATCACAATCTCAGATATAACCAAAGAAATACTTTTAGATAAGGCAAAAGACGACTTTTTGTCACTAGCCTCACATGAATTAAGAACACCAATGACCGTAATCAAAAGCTATTTATGGATGCTCATGAACAATGAATCAGAAAAGCTTTCCGAAAAGCAGATAGATTACTTAAGCAAGACAGTCAATAGTACAAATGACCTGATCAACTTAATAAACGACATGCTCAATATCTCCAGAATGGAACAGGGAAAAATCACATTCGAAGTAAAAGTTGCAGCCCTAGTGGAACTAATTAACCAGGCAATCGAAGGCCTTGACCTAAAAGCCAAAGAAAAGAACTTATATTTAAAGGTAAATTTTGAGGGAATAGATACAAACACACAAGTTAATGTAGATGTAACAAAATTTAAAGAAGTAATAATCAATTTAGTAGGTAACGCTATAAAATTCACCAAGGATGGAGGGGTTACAGTAAACATTACACAAGAAGAAGATTCAATAAAAGTCACGATTGTTGATACAGGATCGGGGTTGGCCCAAGAAGACAGCAAAAAACTATTTCAAAAGTTTGGCCGTGCAGAAAGTTCTTATACAAGAGTTGCAGAATCTGGTGGAACAGGCTTGGGGCTCTATATAGTTAAACTGTACACCGAGGCCATGGGTGGAAGCGTAGGAGTGTTTTCGGAAGGGCCTATGAAAGGCAGTACATTTTGGATAAAACTACCAAAGTATAATAGCGGCGACACTATAAAAACCTTAACCGGCGCATCAATACTAGAGGGAAAATAGCTCAAAGTGAATTTGCGATTTTGCAACACCAAGTTCTTGTAAGTCTTTAAGTAGACTTTGCATCATTGGTGGGGGACCACACAAAAATATATCCCTTTCCATATAGTCAGAAACTAATTCTTTGATTTTCTCCTTTGTAATACGCCCACAATGCACACCTTGCGCGGTTTCCTCGCAAAAATAATGTATCTTAATGCCCTCTTGCAAAGATAAAGCGTCTAACTCTTTTTTTAATGGAAT
>JBPOHY010000129.1:0-1519 GCA_052035055.1 candidate division WWE3 bacterium
GTTTTTTGAAGGTAAAGTAAATGGTGTTTAATATCTCTGCATCGTTTATTAAATCTAGAGAGTCTTTATCTATAATATCGACATCGCATTGATAAAACTCTCTAAATCTCCCCTTCTGGGGTTTTTCCCCTCTGTAAACCTTACCTATTTGATATCTTTTAAATGGAAATGTTAGTTCGTTTAGATGTTCACTTACAAAACGAGCTAAAGGCACTGTTAAGTCAAAGCGTAATGCTAAGTCATTGTCTCCTTTTTTGAATGCATATGTTTGTCTTTCCGATTCTTCCCCACCCTTAGCCAATAAAATTTCAGCCTTTTCTATTATGGGGGTGTCCATGGGTTTATAACCGAATAATTCAAAGGATGCTTGGATTTTACGAAGCATAGTGTTAAAGGCTATTTGTTCCTTGGGTAGTAAGTCCATAAAGCCCGGTAGTACCGATGGTGTAATCTTTTGTTGTGAAGTCATAATGGTATTTTACCTTACAGTTAAGATTTTAATAAGAATTAATTGAGTAAAAAAAAGGGGTAATCCTTTGAACATTGCCTAAGCACGTCAAAGAATTACCCATATATCAAGAAACTTTAAAAGTTATTATTGAAGCCAGCATGCGTGCTCTGGTTGATTGGTGGACTCAGAAATTTCCTCAAAACACACCAAATTGAGCACATTTTCTGTAGCCCACGGCCAAAGTTTTACAGGAATTATCAAAGCACCTTCGCTGTTAATCGGTACTCTAATTCGAGCTTCCGATCCTGGGATGTCAACCATCGACAGAATTGTTGCCTCGTACAATGTGAAGGTATGCCCTTCTCCCGCTTTTGGTAAGGGAATAGAGGGTTTTACTGTGTCAATATCATACAAGGGAATAACTTCCGATCCAACAGGAACAGTGCAAGCCACAGCATATTTGCGGGGTATCTTGCCTGGCGCTTTTGGGCCTCCAGTTTCACTATCCATGTTCCATCCTGCGACAAAAATAGCCATACTTGTTGGTTGGCACCCTACTAAGAATGTAAACTTTGCTGGTTGATTTTGCATTACCTCAGAGGCAGTAGGTTCCGGTCGTGTTAATCGAAAGATAACCAGACCCAAACACAGCAAAATACTTATACCTGCACCAATACGAAAAATGTTGGTTTTATTCATTTGTGGACTCCTTTAGTTTGACGAACACAAATAGTATGGTCGCCATTGGCTTTCAGCCTCGGTGCCACTGTTTACCAATGTTTCGCGACAGAGAAATTTAATCTTTGTATCAGCAAATTGCGGTTTCAGGTACAGCATATACAGGTGCATGTTCGGATGTGTTACAGCGTAGAACTTGAGACTTGAAGGCAAGTTTGCGCTGGGATTGTCTACATCACTTCCACCGTCACGAAACTGCTTTTCCCAATCAATAAGTGAGATTGGTGCAGAATCTGCAACCACCAAAAAATGTAGTCCTGGTTGTGGTTCAGGTAACAGGTTTTTAACCCCATTACTGATGATTTCTATATCTTTCTTATCTTCAACCAC
>JBPOHY010000143.1:0-2018 GCA_052035055.1 candidate division WWE3 bacterium
CCAGGTTAAATCATTGTCGTCGTAGGTTCTAACAACAATCCAGCGGGCACATCTGTCGGGTATAGCGATGGCACTCTTCCAATACAAGCCAGTACCCTCGTGAATAAAGCGTTTCATAGGCAAACCAGAAGAAAATATAATAGCATCGTGAGAGGCAGCTGAAATTAAAATATAACCTTTTTCATATGTAGCATGGTCTTTTAACCAACCGCTAACTTCAGAAACATTTTTTTGACTCGAACCTACAAGTGCATCATCTATTGTGACGGCATCATAGCTAGTAAATGAAAAAACAGTAACAAATATCAATAATCCTATTATTACATTACGAATCGGTAACAGGCGGTCGGTGACATACCCCAAAAATATAGCTATTGCGGGCAGCATCATAATTCCATACCTAACATTGAACCAGGTATCTCCCGAAAGCCCCTGTATAAACAAAACTGAATGCCCAAGGTATAAGGCTACGATATTAAAAATTGCTGGAGCAATCAACGCCGTCGAAGCTATACGCACTCCCCTCGTATGCAGTTTATCTAGCAAAAATCCTACATAACTGACCAGCCCAAATATTAGTGTAAAAGTACCAGTATTGTAAGCCAAAGCATAAAAATAAAATTTGATCGACAGCAGCACATTATGTTTAGTTTGCAAAACACCGGCACTCTGAAGTTGATCCTGCTGTGCCTTGGCGGAAAAAGGTCCAAATGCAAAAAAGAACGGGTCCTTAAATATAAGTAAATTCCACAAAAGCCATAGGGCAATACCAAAACTACCCAAAGTTAAAAACAAGAAAGCCTTCCCTTCTAGTTCACTAAATTTAGCCCAAAAATCCTTGCCCCTATCCTGGATAATTGTAGAAAGCGACCTTAGCGCTACCAAACCCGCAACCCATGCTAGTAAAAACCAACCGTCATATCTAACTAAAGTAGCAAGCATTATCCAAAAAGCGCTCTTGATTAAATATAGAATGTTGTCATTTTTGTACCATTTTAAGAGCTCGTACGCTGCAAACGTCATGGTGAATAAAAGCAACAACTCGGTCATAGCAGTAGATTGCAAATACAAGATGTTAATGTTTGAGGCAAAAACAAGTACCCCTAAAATTCTACCGATAACTCCCACCTTAAGCTGGCGCAGGTATAAATAAATCAAAAACCCTACTCCAACAAAGGAAATCATCGAAATAATTGCGCCAGCCAAGCCGGAATGCCACATAAAATCATTCCAAATAGTTACCCCCATAAGAAGGTGCGGCAAAGGAAGCCATACAGAACCCAACTGGGCTAACCCAGGCTTAAGCCCCTCCACAACACGGCGACCAATATCTAGGTGTGAACGCGCATCATTATAAGCAATGCCTAAACCATTTTTGTAGTAGTAATAAAAGCTATAAATTGAAATTGCAATCAGGATAAGTCCTAAGATCAGCTCAAAATGTTTTGCCATTTTATTGCGGAAGTTTTTAAAACCATTCATAGGAATAGCCAAGTTTATAGAATTATTAGAAAAACCCAACCTAAGCATTTTTGCCCTTCACTTTCCAAATTAACTTTTTATCTCTAAAAGAAAGGCTTATATAGCTATTAAACACTGCTACTAGCCAAGTGGTAGAAGCGGTAACTATGATCAGTCCATATATAATTTTAAAATAATCCCAGGCACTCATATATCTATTAGCAAAAGTTCTAAACACAAAAGACTTAGATTCATTAGCGTTCAATATCTCTATGTTTCTCGCATAGGTGTATTTTTGGATACGACCTGATAATTTTTCTAGTGCCAAAACCTCAACCTGAGGTGGATTTGTGTTTGAAGTAATTGCCCCCGCTGTGTTTACAAAACTCGAATACCCAAATGTTGCCAAAAATAATATAAGCACAATAAAATTCCTGTTAAAACGGGTTAACAAAATGGCAATAAATATAGACAGTATGGCGTAAGTAGGAACTAAGTACCTGGAACCGAATGCCCAACCACCCCAAGGATCTCCCCACATGGAATACAAAAGTATA
>JBPOHY010000107.1:0-5025 GCA_052035055.1 candidate division WWE3 bacterium
GGTTTCCCGATGGTTCTGGTAGAGGCCATGTTTGCTGGTTTGCCTATAATTGCATATTCCATGGGTGGCGTTTCGGACGCTGTTGTTGATGGTAAAACGGGTTATTTGCTTCCGGCTAATGACTTTAATTCCTTTAAAGACAGAATTTTAGAATTATTGGAAAACAAAAGTCTTTGCGCGGAATTTTCGGCGAATGCACAAAGTTTAGCTACGGAGCAATTTTCTGTAAAATCTATGATTATGAATTATGAAAGCGTTCTCACGGAGGTTTCCAAATGAAGATTGTTCGTATCATATATGAGTGGCCTCCTCCCTGGCTCCCTCTTTCTCCGGTTTCATATGAACTTACAAAGTCTCAGGTGGGTTTAGGGCATGAGGTTGACGTATTTTGTGCTAGATGGCCAAACTCAGGTCATATCGAGGAACTTAAGGGCGCCAGGCTGCATCCGGTTTGGCGTGCACCTATACAAGGTTCCGTAATAATTACGTCTTCTATTTTATTATTTTTTAAATATTTGTTTTGGCAGCGCCCGTCCCGACCTGACGTAATACACTCTCATGGTCACTTTGCTATTTGGATATATATGTATAGATTGTTTTTGGACAGGTTCTTTCCTTGGGCTAACGAATTAAAAACTCCTCTTGTGGTGCATTTTCATAATACAGTTATGGGTAGATGGGAAAAACTCAAGTCCGAAAATAAAAAAATTAACCCGATTTCACAGTTTTTAGATTGGCCTTTGGGGGTTTTTTCCGATAAGTTGGCAATAAAAGTTGGCGCTGCTTATGTCTTTGTTTCAGAAGAACTAAAAAACGAAGCTATAAAATACTACAAGGCCGACGCCAAAAAATGCTTTGTAATTGAATCCGGGGTCAACACCAAACTTTTTACCAGTGTAACTCTTGAAGAGCGAGAAAAGTCTCGTAAAGAGCTGGGTTACGAACTCAGCGACAAAGTCATTTTATATGTAGGGAACTTAGTTGAACGCAAAAACGTAGATGTTTTATACGAAGCCCTTTTGCACTTGCCCCAGCACTATAAACTACTTGTAGTAGGTGCCGACGGCCCCGAGGACTTTATGATAAAGCTCGCCGAAATCGTAGAAAAAAACAAAGCAGTTCTAGACGAACGCATTATAAGGATAAAGACTACTCCATACCCACAAATTCCAATAGCTTACCAACTCTCGGATATTTTTGTTTTGCCATCCAGCTGGGAGGGGCTTCCAAAGGTTGTTATGGAGGCACTGGCTTGCAAGTTGCCAGTTTTGGCTTCGGGATTTAAGGTAATAGACGATGTTAAAGGATTGGAATATTTAAAGGAGCTGGATCCTGAGTACCTTGCTAAAAAGATTCAGGATATGATTTTGAATCCTCGTGAAGTGGATTTATACAATATTGTGCATAACCATTCATGGGATACAAAAGCGAGGCAAATTGAGTCTGTTTATAAATTTGCCCAAGAAACTCACATGCAATGATACAAAAACTTGCAACGCCAAAAAGTATCTTTGCGCTGTTTTTGTTGCTTCATATCTTTTTATTAAACATTAATGCTGCTGAATGGGGCGATAGTTATAGAATTCTCCGTGCTTCCGAATATATAAGAGCTTTTTCTTATCCCGAGGACGAAAAGCGCCAGCCGCTATATTCTGCTGCTTTAGCTCTTTATCCCAATGGCGCAGACCAAGTACTTAGTGGGCGGATTACTATGTTTTTGGTTAGTGTTGTAACGTTTTTTGTATTTTACAAACTGTTGCTAGAGTTAAGACTGTCTTCGCGCACTACTGTTGTTGCTTTGCTTTTGTTTACTGTTAACCCTGTATTTTTATATTGGTCTATTAGGTTAATGGCCGATGTGTTTTTTGCGCTAATTGCTTTGATAGCACTTTATTTTTACGTTCGCCATAAGAATACACAAAAGTTGGCGTTTTTAGCCTTGTGTGGCGTTTTTTGTGGTCTTGCTGTTTTGACAAGATTCGAAGGCTATATCTTAGGATTTTGTGTAGGTATTGCTTTGTTGACCGAAGCGTTTTTAAAAAGGGATTTTAGGTTTTTTATGCAAAAACTATTTGCATTTGGCCTGCCAGCTCTTTTAATTATGTTGCCATGGTTGTACTTTAGAAATCCCCTGACGTCTTCTTATTTTGAGGAACCTTCTTCTCGTACTTATGATTTAACTACATTTGCTATATACCTTGCTTCGGTTGCATATCTTTTCGGCTTTGTTTTTGGACTGTTTTTTTTGCTTAACGCAAAATCTGCAATAATTTCGTTTGGGAAGAAATACCCCGCACCAGCTTTATTTATTTTTTTTGAGCTTTTATTAGCACTTATTTGGCCAGCCGCTATACCCCGTTTATTTACGCCCATTATTGTTTTTTTGTGCATTTTTGTAGCACAAGGAATTGACTATTATTTTTCCAATAGTCAGAAATTGTCAGTTTTAAACGCGTTACTTATATGTGGGTTATTGGTTTTATACCCTGCTGTTCAGTTACTTTTTAGACTTCAGTTTTTGGTTTTAATAAAACCGCTACTTATAGTTACATTTGCCATTCAACTTGTTATCGGGTTTGCGATTTACAGGCGCAGATTTAGCGGATTTTTATTTTCACTTTTGATATCCGGCTTAATGTGGTCTGTTGCCACTATATATTTGCACAAGGATATCTTTAGAGTCATTAGAGATGCGAATATTTACATTGTTCAAAATTTAACTGGGGTAGTTGCCTATAACGACGTGAGTAGCGTATCTGACTGGTACCTAAATCAGCGAACAAAAGGTGATGCTGTTAGCGGGTTATATTTAAATATGGACGACAAAAAAGGTAGAAGTTATGACAACTTGTATAAACAGGGCGTAAATTATGTAGTCATAACTAATGAGCACAACTCAAACCTCGAATTTAATGTGTCGGAGCTTTCTTATCTCTCGCCGGTGAAAGAATTTAGTTATACTGTAGCTGGTACAAAGTTTTTTACAAAAGTAGCGAGGTTTAATCCTTAATGCATAAAATATCGCGTCTTTCTATAATAATTCCGGTTTTCAATGAAAAACAAACCCTACGATCTATTGTTGATAGTGTGAAGGCAGTGGACCTCGCCCATATAACTAAAGAGTATATCTTAGTGGACGATGCTTCAACCGATGGAACACGGGAAATTTTAAAAGAAATGCAGCAGCAAGACCCGAGCCTAAAAGTGTATTTTAAAGACAAGAACTCTGGTAAAGGGGCGACCTTAAGAGCGGGGTTTAGTTATGCCACTGGAGATTATGTGATAGTACAGGACGCCGATCTGGAATATGACCCAAACGATTACAAAAAGCTGGTTCGTGCCGTAGAAGAGGAGGACGTCGAGGTTGTATACGGGTCAAGATTTTCTGGCACCTATAAGGACATGTCTACTTTGCATTACTTTGGGAATAAGCTATTAACCTTAGTAACCAACCTTTTTTTTGGAGTTTTGTTAACCGATATGGAAACTTGCTATAAATTGGTACCAGCTGACTTTATAAAAAAGATAAAGATAAGGTCAAATAGATTTAATTTTGAGCCCGAAATTACTGCTAAAATACTTAAGTCCGGTTTGAGAATTAGGGAGGTGCCGATTTCTTATCACGGGCGGACCCGAAGCCAAGGCAAAAAGATTACCTGGAAAGATGGTATATCCGCACTTTGGACGCTTATCAAGTATAAGTTTGTGGATTAACTAAATGTCAAAAATAATTAACTTTGTAAAAAATAACATTAACCTTTTTGTGGTGATCTTTTTCTGCGTGTTGTTTTTGGTGGTAACTGTACGTATAAACCATTTTAGGTATTACAATTTTGACTACGGTAAGTTTGATCTTGGGAATATGACTCAAATGGTTTGGAATGTTTTGCAGGGGAACGGACTTTATCTCACCGATTATTTTGGTACAAATTTGCCTAGGTGGTCGATGAGTCATGTAGACCCTATACTCTATCTTTTTGTTCCCATATTCGCACTTTTCCCAAACCCCATGACTCTTGTGTATTCACAACTTGTTTTGGTAATTTTTTCTGCCGTTTTATTGTACAAGATCGCCGAACTAACTCTAAAGTCTAAGTTTGCGGCAATGTTAGTTGGTTTGTCATACCTTTTTTATCCGGCGATAGGTTACTTAACTGCACATACTGGCTTTCATGGAGTAACTGCAGTCATTCCGTTCTTTTTTGCAGCTTTTTACATTATGGAAAAAATGTATGTTGAACAAAGGTTTACACGGTTCCGCCTAGTTTTATTTTGGCTAATGCTTATTTTGACCATGATGGGGAAAGAGCAACTACCGCTCTATATCTTTTTGTACGCCGTGTTTATATTTTTATTTAGGAATAGTCCATTTGGAGACTTTAAGTCCAAACTTACCTCGCAGGTTTCCAAACTAAGTTATGCCGTAATGTTTGTTAGTTTGACTTGGTTTGTTGCCGCATTTTTCATTATCATCCCAGCATACGCTCACCAACGCGTAGAGGGCTATCAAAAGTTTGTAGAGTCGCTCGGTATTAATACTGATACAGCTCGTGATGTAGCCTTGCCAAATTTTTTCTTAAGTAGGTACGATGGTTTTGGCGAATCTTACTCCGAAGTTATAAAAAATATGATTCTTCAGCCAAAAAAACTTGTAGATGTATTTTTTGGTGGGGATAAACCGGATAATCTTAACAAGACTTTTAAGCCTTTGCTGTTTTTGCCATTAGCCTATCCAGCAATCTTTGTGCTTGCCATACCAGATTTAGCTATAAACTATTTGACTACTGCGGGAGGGATAGGTACTGCCGAAATATCCAATCATCGTGTTTCGATGATAGTGCCAGTTTTATTTATTTCTACTGTTTTTGCCATTAGGTATCTTTCGATGAATATAAAAAGGAATCCCTCCGATAAATTTATAAGTACCCTTAGCGTGTTCTTTGCAGTTGTAATCTTGGGTTTTAATGTTGGCACGTCGTTTGAGTTTAATAACCCGGTTGTTTTATGGGCTACCCAAGCAGTTGA
>JBPOHY010000021.1:0-6688 GCA_052035055.1 candidate division WWE3 bacterium
AGTGTCTCGTATTCTTTATACGACCGTGAACTTTTGAGGGGCAAGTTGAGTAGGCTTTTTAGCGATAAATTCCCAGGCGATTACAATTTAGAAAACGCTGCAGCTGCATATTGGTTAGGCAAGGATTTTGGGGTACAAGGTGAAAATATTTTAAAAGTACTAGAGGCAAGCACGCCTCCGGTAGGGAGGTTTTTTGAAGTACCTAGTAATAGGCCGTTTAAAATAGTTGTCGACTTCGCTCATACACCTAAGGCAATCGAAGAGGTTTTAAAAGCTGTGCGAGCTCGCGTAAATGGAAGAATCATTATTGTGTTTGGTAGTGCTGGCCTGAGAGACAAAAGCAAGCGTCCATTAATGGGTGACGCCGTTGCAAAATATGCTGACTTGACTGTTTTAACCGCCGAAGACCCTCGAACTGAACGTGTCGAAAACATATGTGCCGAAATTGCTGTTGGTTTAGACAAAAATGGGAAAAAGGCTGGCGTAGACTATTTTGTTAAGCCCGATCGTATGGAGGCCATATCCTTTGCTATTAACAACCTCGCCCGCGAAAATGATATGATTTTGATTACTGGTAAGGGCCACGAGCAGTCGATGTGCTTTGGTACCGTAGAGCACCCCTGGAGTGACGAAGCCGCTGCACTAAAGGCCTTAGCAGGTGACTAGGTTTATTGCAATGCCTTGTGTGTATCGCGATTGTTTTTTTGTAATTGTTTGGATGTAGTTATTTGCCTGTCGTTTGTGGAGCTTTTTACCTTAGTAACATACAATGATTAATTATTTTTTAATCTCTACAATAACAACCTTAATTACGCTGGTTTTATACGTACCTTTTATTGGGTTGTTGTATAGGTTGAAAATACAGAAAGACTCTGACGCTGGTAGGACTGGATTGTTGGGGGATAAAACACCTAGATTTCAACAGCTACATGCGCATAAGCAAGGCACCCCGACAGGAGGAGGTGTTTTAGTGGTATTAACCACCTTATGTTTGTATGTTTTGTTTGCCTACAGCTTTGGGTTTCTACTTTCTCCGCGTTCCATCTTAATTCTCCTTGTTTTTATACTATTTGGCCTGTTTGGTCTATATGATGATATCCGCAAAGTGTTGCCAGTTAAGGGTGCTGGTATTGTTCACATACCTGCGCGCACTCAATTATTGATGCAGGCTTTTCTGGCAACTCTCGTTGCTAACTATGGGATTTCCTATAACTTGTTTATCCTAAATTTACCTGGGTTTGGTAGAATCGATAATTACTGGGTTCTCTTAGCGCTAACCGTGTTTACAATAATTGCCATGTCCAATTCCTATAATATTTACGATGGCGTAGATGGATTAGGTGCAGGTTCTATGTTAGTTACTATTGTAAGTTTAATAGCAATTTTCGGTGTTACCGTTCGGTACCCTACTGATACTCTTTTTTTAGCTATACTTTTTGGAGCTCTCCTAGCTTACCTGTTTTTTAATATACCACCAGCCAGGTTATTCAATGGTGATGCTGGTACCTTTTCAGTAGGGGCAGTGATAGCGTTACTGATGTTGTTAAATAATCTACTATTCATTTTTCCAGTTTTATGTTTTATGTATCTAGCCGATGCAGGTTCCTCCTTTTTACAAATGCTTTCCAAAAAATACCTTAATAGACGTATATTTTATATTGCGCCTATACATCATCATTTTGAACACAAAGGTTGGTCTGAGGCTAAAGTTACGATGCGTTTTTGGTTGGTTAACATATTTTTCTCAATACTCGCCCTGGGGTTGTATCTCTCATTTAAAGGGGTCTAGAAAATTAGTTGTCTTAACCCTTATTGCCTCCAACTTTGTCTTTCCTGATGCTTGGAACTTGGGTAGTGGATATGTTATGTTCTGATAGTACATATTGAATCGTTTAAGCTTCGGTTGTTCCACTTTTTCCCATATCTTTTCGGCGTAGCGTTGTTTTACGCGTTTTTCTGAAAGTGCATTTTCTATTTGTAATTCTATAACTAGCATTTCAAAGGGTAGTTTTTCTATTATTTCTACCAGTTCGCTTGTCCAGGATTTTTCCTTGTAGTCTAGAAAATAGAATGCAAAGTTTCTTATGGTAGTTTCTATTTCAGTTACTCTACTCCAGGGTTGTGCCCATATCACATTTTTCTTTTGGTTGAGTCCTTCCCGCGCTTTGTGGAATAAAAAGCAATATCTTTTTACTTTTTCTGATGGGTTTCTTATGCTATTTGGCTGGAAATTCCTATAATCACTAGAGATTGTATTTATGCTGTCTGCATCAAGCTTACAAGTATTGTCAACCGCAAGGGCTTTCAATAATGTTGATTTTCCAGCACCTGGTTTGCCTCTTAGTAAGGCACAAAACACTACTTATACCCCCTCCCCCACGCCTCCATATACTCATAAACTCTAGTTAAATGAGCCAGAGGTGTAATTATGAGGTCGTGTGCGTGCAAAAATTCTAATTCAGTATGGGTGAAGCCCCTTTTAAATAGGGAAAGGCCATGCCAAGGGTGTTTTCTGTTTTCTTGCGGACTTACGCCCCAAAAGTTATAGATTTCAAGACCGAGGTTTTTAAAGTACTTAATTGCTTCCCAGTGTAGTAGGTAGGCTGCTGGTATGTCTCTGTACTTTGTTAAAGACCCGCTGTGGTGGTAGATGACTTGATTTTGTTGGACAATAAAAATTGCCGCGGAGATGGTTTCGTTGTTATAACGTGCTGTAAACATGTAGGCTTTGCCCTCTTTTGCAAAGATTTCGAATTCTTTTTTTATGTGGGCAGGGGCATATGCGGTCCATTTTTGTCGTTGAACAGTATCTTGGTAGACTTTTTCAAATTCCTCAAACGATTCTGGGATGTTGGTGTTTGCAACTGTGACTCCAATTTTTTCTGCTTTGTGTATTAGGTTTCGTGTGTTCTTACGCATTTCGGCTAGGATTTGGTCGGTACTTTTTTTGAGGTCAATAATTACTGTAAGTTCTGCGTCGCGCGCGTGCGTAAGGGCTTTTCTAAAACCCAATCTTTGCAAATTGAGCTGATTATCTAGAGTATTTTTAAGCAGCGGGCTAATCCTAATAAAATCAACCTTTTCCTTTTTTGCTTTGTCTTTCAAAAATTTCACTACAGTTTGAACGACTCCTTTGTTTTCCCAATCTATTAGGGGTGCGTGGCGGAGGTGCAAGTATTTGCCTCTTTTGGCCCTTACTATATTTATTGGCAATATTCCCACCAGGTGTTCTTCCTGTGCCGCGTCGTCAAAAATTCCCCAAGTCTCAAATTTACTTCCAATTAATTTTTCGTATTCAGTCCATGCCCATGACAAAAACAGGGTAGTATATGGGAATGTTACCAGACAGTTGTTCCAAAGATCTTTATCTATTACCTCTTTTATTTGCATTACAACAATGATTTTATCACTTCGTTACTTAAGACTATATGTTTTAGTTCACACTTTGGCAAAATTGGTGCGCTAAACGCGCGCCTGCTAGCAATGCGAAGTTTAAGATGGTCCCTAGTTTCCTTGACATAAAATTTCATGGCTGTTAGCCTTTAAAGATGTATAAACTGCCAAACGAAAGAGGTATCCTCCATATAGGTCTCGCATTGTTTCTTGTACTTGGTTTAATAGCTTTTGCTTGGATTAGTTTTGATATAACTAAGTTCATTCGCTACAAAGCGCTTGACGGGGAGGTTGCATCTGCACGAACTCGCGAATCAAGTATAGCTGCTGAAAGCACTACTACGTTTGGTAGGGTAGTCGAGCAGGGTATGCAGTTGCTTGGCCTTGCCCCAACTGCGCCACGTCCCGGTAGTGATGGGAATCCGGTACTTCAGGACAGTGACGTTTTTAACGAAACTTATACCGGTATTACACCTTATCCAGATGCTCCTCCATGTACTGACCATAAGGATACCCTGTATCACGGTATTTGGAATGAAGAAAAAGGTTGTCACTACGACCACACTCACGGTTATGACCCAGCCAAAACGATTTTTAAAGATGTTGTAGCAAAATGGGGGCAAGAAATAAGTTATCCATGGCAGACTCCCAGTGAAAATATGATGAAGCATCATGGTTACGTTTATCTGTACGATGAAGCTGAGAATGGGTGTGAGCATACAGCGTTGCCGGTTGGTATTTCTGGTGCTAACTGTGTAACACATATACTGTATTTGGTACATTCTATGGGTACTACGTTCGAAATTTCTGGCAGGTTCCATAGTTTCAGAGTTGCGGCACGTGTTTGTGATCCCGCTCAAAAGAATTGCGGTATTGTGGAGACAGGTGGCTGGGCAGATTATGGTGTTTTGCATTGTCCATATAAACAAACTCCATGCCCTCTTGCTGTTGATCCAGCTCCGTTAGCAAAAGATAATGGTGTTTTGCCGGACTTAGTAGCTATACAGCAACCCCCGTATCGTACAACATCTAGGTTTGACGAAATTGATCGTGTGCTAAAGAGTGGTAATAGTGTCCAATTTTGGAATAATCAGCTGTTGAATCCAATAGTACAACCTTACTATCCAGAAAAATATGGAAATATTTTTGGTAGTTCATGGAGTTTCCTAGATTCTTGGGGAACTTATAATCCCGAAAATAAAACTGCTTTGAATATCATATGTGAAAAAGGGGATTGCGAGTTTAATCACTCCGAGGCACAGCTTTTCACCGCAGGCTTTAGCAACTTGCCTCCCGCTCCGTTCAGCGGATTTACTGATCTAAAGGGAAATATATCTAGTTCTTGCACCGCAGCTTCCACTACCTGTGTGCCACTTGTTGTTGGGGCAGGAACACCTTCTGGACCGGCTTGGTTAGCTCGTAAGGTACGTCAGGCTGATTCTGAGGTAGCTCCGATTTTGGAATATGATGTTTGTTTTGATAAACAAGGCAAACTTTCTAATTGCCACTACAGTGGTGATAAAACAGCTGGATGGATAAAACCAAATATGAACATGGCAACAATGTTAAACTCGGATGCGCATCAGTTCTAATTTAAGGCATTAACTAGAAAAAGCCCTACTATATGTGGGGCTTTTTTGTATTACAAAGCGTTTAGTATTTTATGAGCATCCTCATGTGTGATATTAATGTGGGTAGGTAGGTTTGCGATGCCTTTGCAAATTTCCTCGCTGTTTGGGCACGATCCTACTATATAGCCGATCTTTTCGTAATCTGTGCTGATTGGAGTTATCGGGTTGTCGTACCAATCACCCAGATAAATATTCCTGGACCTCAACGTTTTCAGTGTTTGTGCTTTGTCTTTTAACAAAATTGGGTACCTTAGCGGCACATTACCTTCTTCAAAGGTTACCAAGCTCGTTTTAGCATTTTGTTTATATATATTGCCTAGATCAATTCGATGACTGTTTAAAATATCTATGTCCTTTAGCTGCGTATGGGCTAGTTGTGCTAAGGCATTTGGTAATAGGTTCCATCTGTTTTTTTCGGGCTGTGCCTGTTTTTCCTTTTTTGTAGTGGCTCTGGATATTAATCTAAGTTTTGTAGCATAGGCGTGTGCCAGTTTTCCTATTGCCGGATGCATGCTAAAGCCAAACTTAATTTCTTGCCATACTAGTGGGTATATAAGCTGTGAGTATGTCCAACCAGTGCTTGGGTGTTTTATTTTTTTGTATAGCTGCTCAAAACTCTCTACGAGTTTTCTATTATTTATAAGTATTAGCCCACCGCTGACGCCAGAAACAGCTTTATCTCGGCCAAAACTAAAAATGCTGGCGTCGCCAAAACTACCCTGAAGTTGTTCGTGGTGTTTACCAAAAACAGTGTTTGTACAGTCTTCGATCAGTAGAATGTTATTTTCTTCGCAAAGTTTGCTTACTTCTTGGATTCCTGCCGAGTTCCCAAAGGTATGTTGAAACAT
Source organism: candidate division WWE3 bacterium (assembly GCA_052035055.1). Classification (GTDB taxonomy): domain Bacteria; phylum Patescibacteriota; class WWE3; order UBA101185; family UBA10185; genus JBPOHY01. Next base: position 5,873 of record JBPOHY010000021.1, read on the forward strand.
TATGGCTCTAGTTTGAGAGGTTATTTTGGTTTTTAAGAGTTCGATATCTAAATTTAGAGTTGCCTTATTTATGTCGCAATAAACAGGTTTTAAACCTGCCCAAAGAATAGGGTTAATTGCAGCTATGCATGTAAATCCTTGTACTATTATCTCAGACTTCGGTTCGAGATTGAGCGATTTAAAAAGAACATGCATGCCGGAACGAGCTAAATTAAAGGTATACGCTTTAGATTCGGGAAATTTTTGCTCAAAAATACTTTCTACTAGCTTAGAATATGGCCCTTTATTTACCGCCCATGGTTTAAAAAGCAAGTTCCAATTTAGTAGGTAGTCTTTTAGGCGTGTATTTGGCGAAAAAGAAGTGTAAATCAACTTTGACATCTATTTTAGCCCCCGCAAAAGCTTATCACTAAACCTTCCTTGTATAAGAATCGCCGTCTCTGAGTCATACTTTTGTATTAAACCTGCTAGTGCGGTTTCACTCGCTACATACGTTATTATTTGTGGATTCGCTGAGGCCTTAGTAAATGCATTATCGGTTGTGATTAACTTAACGTCTAAATTTTCAAGTTTCTCTACAATCTTTTTGTAGGCGTTTGCCTTTTCGCTGCCGAGCTCAATTATTCCTTTACTTATAACTACCTTGTTTTCATGTTCCAGTTTACTAAGCACAGTAAGAGCTGCCAAAAAACCCTCTAAATTAGAATTGTATGAATTATCCAAAAAAGTAATCCCTTTTACACCAATATTTAGTTTTAAATTTTTGTCTTTGGGCTCGAGTGTTTGGATACTTTCTTCGATTTTATTTTTATCTAC
>JBPOHY010000061.1:0-2168 GCA_052035055.1 candidate division WWE3 bacterium
CATGAGAATGAAGGTGCTGTTAGAGTCTTAATTGAAAGGGGAGCAAAAGCTATTCCCAACCACAATATTCCTTATTCATCCACTGATAGAGGCTCTTGCAAATAAGGGTCTTTCAAAGGAAATCAAAAACACACTCATAGAAAAATATCTTACTGAAGGTGGAAAGGCGCGGTTGCTCTACGAGAATGCGGTAGATTCTATAAGGGAAATATTAATGGAAAATGAGGCTTTTAAAAAAGCACATTCAGAGTAGCACACCAAAGCCCTTTGCTACAGATTTACTAGTAAAATTTAAGGTTTATTCTTAGTTTACAAAGCTCTACAAGGAGAAATGATATGCAAGATAATACTCTTCAATCTAAAGGGGAACCTCCTATTGATCAAGCTGCTGTAAAAGCGTTTAGTGAAACTTCAAAAGAGAAGAAGCTACATTGGCCAGGGAGTAAAGAAAGGCTTATTGTTGTAAAAACTGGTAATAATACAGAACAATTGCAATTTCGAAAGTTAAGCTTGAAAGAAAGAATATTTGAAACGCGAGGAAAAGGAGGCGCTACTGTTGAAAGAGTTGCAAGCTATTGCGCTAAAAAGGGCATTACATCTATTGAAATGCAATCGTATATCAAACAGCATAATGAAAAACACGCCAAATCAGATAAAAAAATTGATGCTACAGTGCATATTCGCCTGTATCCTAAAATTGAGGAGGGGTTAAAGGGATTAGAGAAAATGCTTAGTGACAAGCAAACTCCTACTGCTAAAGACTTTTGGAGCTCCTGTCTGGATCTAATGGCTGTTGCGAATGCAAACGTTCCTGGAATTACTATCGATCAACTTCGAGATAATGATGGAAACACAGTTTTAGATTATTTTGCAAACGCTCCTAATGGGGCTAAATTGTATGCAGAATTATCTAAATTGCCCGCATTTCAAACATCTAAGCAAACTTTTGAAAAAATGGACGAAGCTCGAGTAGCCGCGGGTAAAAAGTCGGTAATTTCTGCAGCAGAAGATGAGTTAAGTAAACCTAAGCCTGGTCCTACTAGTGTAGCGTCTCCAGAAAAACGACAGGCTCCTCTTGGTAATGTCGATAAAAATGGAAATACTCCACTTCATCTCGCAATACTTAGAGGAAATGGTAATGCAGCTCAGTTGATACGCGATGGTGCAGACGTAAATGCACAAAATACATTAGGGCGTACCCCTCTCCACCAGGGAAATTGCATGAAGAAATTTCTTAACAACCCATGCTTAGAATTTCAAGCATATAAGCCTTGTTCCATCCTGCCTTTGATCGTTTGTTCTTAATCCCTGCTTTTGTCTTTTTATCAGTTTTTAGTAAATTCAAAGTGGCTCTCCGTAATACAGAGAAATTTTCTGCGCCATTATCTTTGCGTACCTTGCAACTATCCTCTCTATATGAAATATCCAATTGCCAATGAAGATTATTCTCAATTGACCAATGGCTTCTAATAGCCTTTCCAATCCTCATTGCATCATCTAATAAACTCGATATGTAATATCTTAGTTCTACTGTTTCTTTTCCCTTGATAAGTCGAGTGCTTCTTAGACAAGCTATACTTTTTAAGTCTTTCCATAATTCCTTTTGCGGAAGCCAATCTATTTTCTTTGTCACCCATACTTCTCGTTTCTCAACTCTGTCTCGAGATTTTTCCTCATTACTGTAATAGTCACAATCAGCTTCCTCTGGAGTTACCTCGATTGCTTGCCTGAAGAAATTATCCACTTCTGCATGCAAATTCACCTGGTTTCCTTTAAGGGCCAAGACATAATCACCACCTTTGTTGCGGATTTGTGCAGCTATTTCTTTTTGGCATCCACTTGCATCAATTGTAACTGTAGCTCGTTTCAAGTCCAGTAATTCGATTAAAAGAGGAAAAGCAGTAATTTCATTTGATTTTGTTTCTGCGGCAAGCTGACCAAGCACGAGATTGTTTTCCACAGAAAAAGCACTTACGAGATGAATAGCTTTTTCAATCCCACTTCCAGAGTTACAAATAGTTTTTCCGTCTAAAGCAATTACTCCACTTACAGCATTAGTAATTCTTTGAGTCCATGAAATAAAGCACTTTTCAAAGGCATGTGGGTCTACATAACGAAAAAAACGACTAAAAGTATCGTGAGATGGTGTTCCGTTGGGGCAAATTCCA
>JBPOHY010000090.1:0-2071 GCA_052035055.1 candidate division WWE3 bacterium
AGCAGATTGATTAGACCAGTAAGTGTAAAAGTTGGAAGAGGCACTACAGTTGATGCCTCTCAGAAAATGGAGGAATAAAATATATGAGTAAAATTATAGGCATCGATTTAGGTACAAATAACAGCGCAATGGCTGTTATGTAAGGCGGGCCGTCCAAAGTAATCCCAAATTCCGAGGGTGGTAACACTACCCCATCAGTAGTTGCTCCAACCGCAAATTTGGTGGGAGTTTCGGCAAAAAGGCAGCAGGTTGTAAACCCTAAAGGCACCATATTCAGCGTAAAAAGGTTGATGGGAATGAGAACCAATGCCCCAGAGGTACAGGCTTTAAAAAAAGACTACCCCTACGAGATTGCGGAAGGTAATAACGGACTGGCCACTGTAAAAATAGAGGATAAAAACTACACTCCTCAGGAAATATCAGCAAAAATTCTTGCTAAGCTAAAGGCGGATGCCGAGGCGTATTTGGGACAAACTATAACAGAAGCCGTAATAACGGTGCCTGCATACTTTGATGACGCACAAAGAACGGCAACTAAAGAAGCCGGACAAATTGCTGGTCTAGAAGTAAAAAGGATAATAAACGAACCAACAGCTGCAGCCCTAGCTTATGGACTAGACAAAAAGTCAGCGCATCAAGAAAAAATATTAGTATACGACCTAGGCGGAGGTACCTTTGATGTTTCTGTTTTAGAAATTGGCGATGGTCTTTTTGAGGTTAAAGCAACAAACGGAGATACCCATTTGGGTGGAGATGATTTTGATCGCAAGGTCATCACATGGTTATTAGAACAGTTTAAAGCAGAGCAAGGCGTAGACTTAGGTGGCGACCGACAGGCCATGCAAAGGCTAAAAGATGCCGCAGAAAAGGCAAAGATCGAGCTTTCCTCGGCAATGGAAACCGAAATAAGCATTCCATTTATCACAGCAGACGCTACCGGACCAAAACACTTAAATATTAAGCTAACGAGGTCAAAACTAGAACAACTAGTAGAAGACTTGCTGCAGCGCACAATCCATCCAATAGACAACGCTCTAAAGGATGCTGGGTTAAAAAAAGAAGATATAAACGAAATTGTCATGGTCGGCGGTATGACCAGAATGCCAAAGGTAAACGAAATTGTAAAAAACTACTTTGGGAAAGAACCCCACAAAGGTATAAATCCGGATGAAGTGGTCGCAATAGGTGCTGCGATACAGGGCGGAGTTTTGGGAGGAGACGTAAAGGATGTACTACTTTTAGATGTCACCCCACTAACTTTGGGTATAGAAACCTTGGGTGGTGTTTCTACACCTCTAATAAAACGTAACACTACTATCCCAACCAACGCGTCCCAAATATTTAGTACGGCGGCAGATAACCAAACCAGTGTAGAAATAAACATACTACAAGGTGAGCGTGAAATGGCCGCGGATAATAAGAGTTTGGGTAGGTTTTTACTAGATGGAATACCACCCGCCCCAAGAGGCATGCCACAAGTAGAGGTCAAGTTTGACATCGATGCAAACGGCATAATAAATGTTACAGCTAAAGATAAGGCTTCAAACAAAGAACAAAAAATAACTATTCAAGGTGGAACAGGTTTAGGCAAAGAAGAAATAGAAAAGATGGTTAAAGACGCCGAAGCACATGCCGACGAAGATAAGCGTAAAAAAGAAGAAATAGCCACAAGAAATATGGCGGACACGCTAGTGTATACAGCTGAAAAGTCGCTCAAGGATGCAGGGGATAAAGTTCCAGCAGATATTAGACAAGAGGTCGAAGACAAGGCCAAAGCCCTCAAAGAAATAGTGCAGACAGCATCAAAAGTAGAACTTGAAACCAAGACAAAAGAGCTATCAGATAGTCTACAAAAAATCGGCGAGAATATGTACAAGGACCAGCCACAAGGACCCACTCAGGAGCAAAACGGTAGTAACAATCAGGAGCCGCCTAAAAACGACACTGATGGGGATGACCCTGTCGAAGGCGAAGTCATTAACTAACAATTAATACTTGGATACAAACCGGGGCACTGGTATAATAAATAGGTACTGCCCATATGGAAACACAGATATTGATGACATTTGTA
>JBPOHY010000014.1:0-7152 GCA_052035055.1 candidate division WWE3 bacterium
AAAACCCATGAGAGCTGCAAGTCCTGCGACTACTACCATTTTCATCCCTTGCTTTGGGTTTTTTGCAGGTAGGTACCCAAGTATGTACAGCGCTATAAGCGTCGTTCCGCCAGATATGTATTTTGCAAGAGTTATGTCAAAAACCAAGAAAGGCCATAGTGGAATAAGTCCAAAGGTAATATATGAAAAAAACATAATCACACCGTCTATTTTTGGTGATTCGGTTTTATTGGGGTTTTCGGCGATAGCTTGGGCGGTATCTTCGGACAAAAAAGACCCTGCACCCATAGAAAATGCCTCAACTGTTATAGCTATCAATCCAGTTATAAATATCTCGGTTCTCGAAAAACTTGATACAGAGGCAATTCCAAACAAAAGCCCCAGCGTTGAGACAAGGCTATCTTCTCCCCCAAAAATAAAGTTACGCAATTTATTTGCTTCTTTGTCCTTAACCATGTCAAGAAAATTATACGCATTTTTGGCACGCATACCTAGCCGTTTTGCTAATTCGCCTTGCACTTAGCCCTATAGTAGTGTAGTATCTGCGCAATATTCAGTATTAGGAGGACGCTATGCCCAACTTACCACCTAAGGGGACTCATGTTTTTTTTGCCACGACTTATTTGTTTAGTTCTGCAATTGAGGGTGTTTATGTGCCGGCTTTGTATACAACGGTTGCGGCACACAGGGATGCGCTAAAGGGTGCTATCCCTTATGTAGAAGCTCGTATGGGAAGCCGTTTTGGAAGAGTTGTGTTGCGAGATTTCCGGAAACAAACACGCAATACCTTTTCTCTTGCCGAGTTTACTGCAGTACAGACTCTTTTTGCCTATGTCTTTGCTGCACCAGCCAAGGTTGAAGTTATCGTGCCTGCAGAGGTCACCAAATTAACGCCGATTGTTTTTAATTTGTACGATACAAACCAGATACCTGATGGTTCTTTGGTATTTGGGGTTTTCTCGCCAAGCGAGCGTTTAACTCCTGATGACTATCCGTCACAGTGGCACCTAGAGTACGGTGTAACACAAAAGGGTAAAAGAATGGTAGTGCAGGTTAATCGCATGGACTTGTACTTGAACCTTTCGTATACCAAGTATCCAATTACTTTTGGTAGTTCAATGGAGATTTCTTCTGCGACCTTTAATGCAGAGATTTCATTACAAGGCCGCGATGTTTTGCTACCAATTGTATTAAATGAGGGTCTTGTTGCGTGGATAGGTGCTTTTAAAGGGGTGCTTTTGGAGGACTTACGGTCTGCAACTCAGCAGGCACTTTTTGATGATGACTTCGCAAAGGTATTTAATCTGCCGGCCAAAGTGACAGTTATAGTAGTGGGTGGCAGGTTAACAAAGATCTTACTAGAAGACTCAGATGAGCCTCCCATAAGCAACTTAATCATTAGGCTACGAAAAGACCGCACGGTGCCTAACAGTAGCCAAATAATTTGGGAAGAATACTATATGTTCCCGCTTGAGGACGGCGGTGAGGGTACAGTTTCAATTATTAATTGGGTCTCCCAGGCAGTACTTAGTGAAATCGAGGTGCCTGAGGTAGAGGAGGTTGTATTGTGAAGAAAACATTGATTCAAGTGCTTTTGCTGATGGTGCTATTTTTGCTGCCTTTAATGGCATGTGCCCCGGCGCCCACGGCCACCGAGTCTATTCCATACCCTACGCGTACGATGACCACTGTGCGTACCGTTGCTGTTGCCTATGCGGTAACAAATCGTACAGATAGTGGTTGTACTGTTGAGTTGTTGGAGTATGGTGATAGGTTTAATTTGGACCAAGACTGGCATTACAAACCAAAGCAACTAAAAGATGGCAATGACTCGCAGTTTTGTACATCTCTTGTGGAGGGCTTTGCGGTTGAGGTTATTGTTACGCGTGCTCTTCCAAATGAGGTTGGCACATTAGGGGACATTGTAGGTTTGGCTGACACTATTCCGACTGAATCTATTGCCGGGTATGTTCCGCCTACTATTAAAAAATAGTTTGTTATCTTATGACCGGATTAGCCAGTTTGCTTGGAAATCCGGTCTTTTTTTGTGGTATGATACAAAAAATTCGCTATAGGAGAATCATATGACGACACAATTGTTGACGGCTTCTGGACTCATGCCTTGGCCCCTTGTTTTTGGCGCAGCTCGTATTGGTTGTAAAAAAGTAGGTACTGCGTTTTTAGGAACTCGGCTTACTCTAAAAAAGGACAAAGCGGTGTTGGCAAAACACATACGCTTAGGAGTGCATATCGATACGGCACAAAGTTATGGCTATTCTGAGCAGATTATTGGCGAGTTCTTGGGCAATCTATTTCAAGACGCCTTGGTCTCTCGAAAGGACCTTTTGATTGCTACTAAGCAGGCTAAAGCCGCTTCTAGCAACGTTCGCGCTGAAGTTAAGTTTGCCGTTGGAAAAAGCATCGAGGCTTTGGGAGTTTTTCCAGATATTGTATACGTACACGAGCCGTATCCCAATTATATGGATTATGTAGAGGCTTTGTATGAATTACAAGGTCAAAATCGACTGCGATACATTGGATTAAGTCGTTTTACCCTAGACCAGGTTGCCGAGGTGCGCGAAAAGCTTGGGCCAGGAGTTCCTTTGGTGGTTCAGGTAAGTTTTTCGGTTGGGCACAGAGAGTATTTTCCCTGGGAATATCAAAGCTATTGTCAGGCTGAAGGCATTCCTGTTATGGCTTATCGTCCACTTGATCGTTCATGGGATGTTCGCTCTGAAAAAATTATTATGGAGGTCGCCAAACGACATGATAGTTCGCCGCAGCAAATTATTTTGGCTTGGTTGCTGCGTCAAGGTGTTTACCCGGTGTTGCGGGATCATACCGACGGTCACAGATTGAGTAACATTGCCGCACTGGATATTAACTTGAGCGATGCCGATGTGTCTAAGTTGAGTAGGTTGACATCTTGAGGTGTTGGAGGTGGTTATGGGTAAAGATATTAGATCCATGGATTTTGTTGTTGAGGTTAATGGGGTCAAGTTTACAGCGTGTGTAGCTATTGCAAGCGTGATTGGTTCCGATACACTGAAGATTGTTGTTTTTCCTGGTTTTGAAGCAGATTTATCTGAGGTTAATCGAGCAAGGGGCACTGTATGCCATGTACCCGTGGAGGAATATATCCCCATTGCCGTTACCGCAGTTAAAACGCTAGCTCGTAGGTATTGGGGTATCTCCGAAGATAATATCTCGTCGTCCTATCACCGGCCCTCTAGGTCTTTTTATGTAGAGGCACTAGTGTTATAGCTTAGTAGTAGCTTTGTATCTGATATATGGATCTATCATTCGCATTTATGTGTTGATCGGTCCTTTTTTTTAATGCCTACTTAAATTGACTATGAATGCAGGTTTTTTTCATGGTTTCCACAACCTCAAAATTAACAACACCGTAAAAGTTCTAATCATGTCTTATTCGACTATTTGGGTAGGTTGGGGAATGATATCCCCTATTTTGGCTGTCTCTATGGTTGACAACATACAGGGTGCTGGCTTGGAGACTGTAGGTTTTGCTATTTCTATCTATATGCTCACTAAAAGCTTTGTTCAAATTCCGGTTGCTAGGTACTTGGATTTAAAAAAGGGCGAGCGTGACGAATTTTTTGCTTTGTTTGCTGGAAGTTTACTTTTAGCAGTTGCGGCCTTTGGGTATGCAAATATACAAACAATAGCCGCGTTGTATATCTTTCAAGTCGTTTATGGTATAGCCGATGGGTTGATTTGCCCATCATGGTCTTCTCTATTTGCCACACATACTGATCGAACTAGTATGGCTACAGAATATAGCATATATTACACAACTGTTGATTTAATAGGAGCTATGGCTGCTTCGTTTGGGGCTTTGATGGTAGCCGCTTTTGGATATAGGATTGTTTTTATATTAGTTGCTTGTCTATCATTTTTAGGCGCCCTGACCCTTTTGCCTATGTATAGGGATCTAAAAAAAACACCCCATTAGCAAATTGTTTGCCTTTGAGGTGTTTTACTGCCTGTCTACTCCTGATCTTCACGATGTTGTTGCAATTCCTCGATGAATGACCACGGATGTTCTTCCCACGACCAGAAAAGTTTTTTGATTAACTCTTTGATTTCTGGGTAGGTGGAGAGTTTGTCGGATTCGTTAAAGCAGGTGGCTTTAGCGCGTGCGTAATAGCACCGACGGATGTCCATAACTATGTCATGCACGCACAACATTCCCCTTCCCTGAGTTTTACTTTCCGCTAATCTCAAAAGGTTTTGTGTAATTTCCCACAATGAGTGTTCCCATGCCCGGTATGTATTTACTCTGGCTACAAAGGTTTCAGCGTCGTCTGCGTGAATTTTGATGGCATGCCAGTTGTGGTTTGGTAAAATTCTCAGCGGGTTCATCCCTTCGCATAAGTTTGGGTATTCAGGAATTTGCCCGTGGGTATAGCGCGATGCATATTGGGTTTGTCCCAAGCCATTTGCATGCACTACGTCTCCGATTAATACAAATCCCTCAGGATCTGGATCTCCGTATTTTTGCATAATCATTTCTCCTTTACTTGCGGTTGTACTTTGGCATCGCTATTTTCCTTTCTTGGTGGGTGCTCTCCAAATGCAACCAAAATGAACAGAGCAAGTGGAGGTGTAAAGAAGCAGGCTGCCAACCACCAAGTAAAACCGCTAAGATTCTTACCCTGGGCTATGCCAGCTACTACAAGAGTCATAAAAAAGTAGTTTACTGCGAACAGCCCATCTAGTTGTGGTAGTTCTATCATTTTGTCACCTCTTTTTGATTATTTAAAATTACAAATTATTTGGTGCATTATAACATGCTATAGGCCTTAGTTCAAGCGACGAGTGGGAATAACGCTACCTAGAGTGTTTTTATTTTTCGACTATTCGTGCCTATATCTATTGGGTACTTCCCCGTAAAACAAGAAGTACAAAGATTTTTCTCATCTATTCTTACTGCTTTAAGCATCCCTTCGTACGAAATGTAGTGCAGGCTATCCACTCCTATATAATCCTTAATTTCTTTAATCGACATATTTGCCGCTATTAAGTCTTTTTGGTCTGGTGTATCGATGCCATAAAAGTCTGGGTATTTAACTGGTGGAGAGGTAATCATCATGTGAATTTCCTTTGCCCCTCTACTCCGCACAAGTTCCACTAATCTTTTTGAAGTCGTGCCTCTGACAATGGAGTCATCAACTAAGACAATACGTTTATCTTTAACCAAGCTTCCTATTAAATTTAGCTTCATTTTTACACCGTGAGTTCTTTGCGACTGCGCGGGTTTAATAAATGTCCGGTGTATATATCTGTTTTTAATCAAGGCTTGTTCCATGGGTAACATGCTTTCTTCTGCAAAGCCAGTTGCTGCCGGGATAGCTGAATCTGGAACCGGTACTACGATGTCTGCGGGTATTTTTGTTTCTAGTGCTAATTGTTTCCCCAAAGCCTTTCGTACCTCATAAACGCTTTTACCCATTAGCATTGAGTCCGGTCGCGAAAAGTATATAAGTTCAAAAATATCTAAGTTACTAATACCTTTTTCTATTTGAAAGGACTCCAAACCGTGTTTGCTTGCAACAACCATTTCTCCAGGTTCTATATCCCGTATATACTCCGCGCCTATTGTATCAAGGGCACAGGTTTCGGAAGAAAAAACGTAGTGGCCATTTAGTTTCCCAACGCACAGCGGCCTAATTCCATATGCATCCCTCACCGCCGCCAATTTATCTTTAGTCATCACTAGCAAACAAAATGCTCCAGTAAAGAGTGGGAACGCTATTCTAATTGCATCCTCGAGAGAATTACCCTTGAGTAGTAAGTATCTAATCGCTCTGTACATCATCTCTGAATCATTTAACCCACTTGCACTTATGCCTTTGTCCTTGAGAAATCTTTTTAATTTTAGTGTTTGAGGGAGGTTGCCATTGTGTGCTAATGCTAAAACGTTTTCGTCCCTAAAAACCGGCTGGGAGTGGTCAATGGTGTTTTTGCCAAAAGTTGAGTAGCGATTGTGCCCGATGGCTATATGCCCTTTTAACTTTTCGATATTTGATTCCTGATAGACTTGGGCCACTAAACCATGCCCTTTATGGCAGTATATCTTTTTGCCATTTGAGCTAGCTATTCCCGAATTTTCTTGTCCCCTATGCTGCAATGCCCACAGTCCGTAGTACACAAGCCGTGCGACATTATCGCTTGAGCCATATACTCCAAAGATTCCGCATTTTTCATTAAGAAACACAAGTTAATGATAGATAGGATGGGTAGGCAGGTCAATGTACTGAGTGCGGAGATTATTTTTGTACTAGCGTGCATGGGATGGTGAACCACAGTTCTCTTTCATCTAGCCCAGGTACAGCTTGGCATATCAATTTATGTGTGCGCATTACCGTTACTGGTTTTACAACCGTTGCTTCTTTTATGTTATATCCAGCATCTAGACGTTCTCTGTCTATGTAGGTCAGGTTTTTATAATCTCTTGCATATATGACTATTGCATCGCCTGCTGTGCCCATTGGCTTTACTCTATAAACTGCTAGCAGTGGTGTAATATCCGCGTTGTATAAGAGGTCTTTTTTGTGTATTTCATCTAAGAAAAAGGCTTGTGGTGGATATAAACCTAGAGTTGTAAGGTCCCTTTTCCATACAAAAAGTGCAAACACAAATATATAGCCTATTAAGTATAAGAGTATTAATCCTAGGAATGCTGTTAGTAGGGTTTTTGCAAGTTTCATAATGGCCGAATTATACCAACCTTTTTAGCAAGGTGATAACATGGTTATGGCTATGCTTATTACACTATTTTACTGGGTGCTATTCACCTTTTTGCTAGTTTCTGCTGCTCTAATACTCTATCCCATGATAAACGGTGCGGTGTTTTTTCCGGCTAAGCTCAGGGCAATTGAGGCTATGCTGGCGTTAGCCAACGTTAAACCGGGCGATACTTTTGTAGACTTAGGGTGTGGCGACGGGAGGGTACTGATTGCCTTTGCAAAAAAAGGAGTTGTTTCCCATGGCTACGAGGTTAATCCCCTTTTGGTATTAATGTCTAAATACAAAGTAAAAAAGGCTGGTGTTCCGGGGCTAGCTTTTGTTCACTGGAAAAATATGTGGAAAGTTGATCTAAGTAATTTCGACATCATTTCTATATATGGT
>JBPOHY010000049.1:0-2652 GCA_052035055.1 candidate division WWE3 bacterium
AACTTTGCGGCTTTAAAAAAAGGATATCTTTTGAGGGAGAGCAAATTAAGGCGTCAAACTTTTTTTCAAATTTCCAGTCTGATACAGAGAACCCTAGTTTGAGTAGGGTTTCGTCTAATACAATAAACCCAGCATTGTGGCGAGTTAACTCGTACTCAACCCCGGGGTTACCTAAACCAACTACAAGTTTCATCCTAGGACACCTTCACCCCGTGAACACTTTTTTCGTCGTCGTCTTCGTGATGAATACCAAGAAGGTGCAAAACTCCGTGTGCTACAAGCTCGGCTAGCTCTAGTTCAAAAGTATTCTTGTAGTCTTTAGCCTGTCTCTTGGCCTGATCCATATTTACCAATATATCCCCCAAATACAGGGTTTTGTCCGGGTTTTCTGAGCGGATCTCAAAAGACAAGACGTCCGTTGTATAGTCTCGCTTAAGATATTGTTTGTTCAATGATTTAATTTCGGCGTCATGGGAAAGTTTGATGTTTATTTGGACACTGGGGTAATCTTGTATATCTAATGCGGGTTTTTTAGGCATTTGCGCTTGCACCCAACCCTTGAAGTATTTCCTCCAATATGGCCAGTTCTTTTCCTTCTTTTTCTACCAAATCTTGCCTATTCCCAGCCTTATAAGACTCCATTGAGTCTTTTCTTTGTGCGATTTGCTTATTTATAACTTTCACAATCTTTTCATCGTCTAACTCAACGCCTTGAGGTCTTAGCTCTATTTCCTTATTTTTAATCGCAGAAATAAGATAGCGCAAGACCTCAACGCGAAAAGTATCTCTACTTTTCTGAGATTCTATTAAATTTTTCTTTAAGACATCGAGGATCACTGTTTTTTCTTTTCGAAATACATACGTCTAGCAACTTCTTTTCTTTGAGTTCTTTTCAACTCACTTGGTTTTTTATAACGTTCTCTTTCTTTTATTTCTTCTAAAATTCCAGTTCTAAACACTTCTCGATTAAATCGCCTTAAAGCCTGTTCTAGGGATTCCCCCTTTCGGACTTTAATCTTAGTCATTTTTTCCTAGCTTACTTAATGTAAAGCTACACCTCCAAACTTAAAAACCGCTTTTACTTTAAAAAATTAATTATACTGAGAAACCCCACAGCTGTTAAAGAACAATTGACATGAAAGCTGTATGAAAATGTATGTTATTAAAGCGGCCAAGACACATACATCTCACGAAGAGTATATACATACATTTAAAATTTAGCAAATCTTGATTATTAGTTATAAGCTAACTTGACGGCAAAAAATACCCATCGCACACATAGCGGTGTTAAAAGAATTGCAACACGTCCTTAACACTTATTATTATCAATATTCCAAAAAAGAATATCATCCCCCATTTATGCACATTGGCCTCAATACTGGGGTGCAACTTCTTTCCTATGATTGCTTCCAGCACTATAAACGCCAGTCTACCACCGTCTAATGCTGGCAGCGGAAGTATATTAATAAATGCCAAGGTTAGGGACATTAGAGCGATAAAATCCAACAAACCCAAAAATGCACCTTTCCCTCCAAAAGATAAAATGATATCAACCACTGAGTAAATACCTACAGGCCCAGAAACAGTCGCCGAAATAGGCTCGACACTTTTAGTCGCAAATGAAAGATTTATAAACTTACCCAGCGTACTACCTGTGTAAGCAAGCATATTGTATGAGTGCAAAAGCGGGGCAAGGAACTTGTTAGAGTAGCTTATTTGCGTGGAGGAGCTCAGGTAAACACCCAAAATACCGTTACCCTCCGCATCCGAAGTAGGTATAACACTTGCGATTCTGGTTTTTGAATTTGTGGGGTCTCTTAAATCTTTAACTTCTACAGGAACTGACTGATTAACTTTACTAGCAACGGCATTACGAACTTCTTCGATATTAGAAACCGATATGTCCCCTACTTTAACAATAGCCTCTCCCAACTGGATTCCGGCAACTTCGGCTGGTGAATTTTCTGCAAAACCGGCTATTACTGTTCGCGTATACTGGGGCTCGCCAAACCTAAAGGTATAGTCAAAGAATGCCGGCAAATGCATAGATTTGAAACCGGTGAACAAAAAAAGCACAAAATAAGTCACCATAGCCAAAGCAAAGTTCATTAGCACACCTGCGGTGATGATTGCTATCTTAGCCTTTGCACTCTTTGAGATAAAGCTACGTGGATTATGTGAAATGTTGTTATACGCATCGGAGTCAGTAGCATCCTCATCCTCTCCGTACAGCTTAACAAATCCACCAAAGGGCAAAAGATTAAAAGAGTAAAGTGTCTCCCCTATTTTTTTACCAAACAATCTAGGGGGTATGCCTAAACCAAATTCTTCAACTAGAACGCCATTCTTTTTAGCAACAATAAAGTGTCCAAATTCGTGAATTAAAACCAGCAGTGACAGTATTAGAATAAATATTAGAAGTGTCATAAGTTAAACTTTGAGTACATCCTGCTTTTTACTTTCGCCGATAGCATCTGCACTAGAGACATACTCTTTTACAACCTTTTCTACATCATCTTTCTGTTTAAACTTGTCGTCTTCCCCAATCCTCTTAGCAGTAAAATCCTCCTCTATGTCTTTCATAGCATCTTGACGTATGTGGCGCAGGGAATTATTTGAGTCCTCAACTTTTTGAGATACCTCTTTTGTGAG
>JBPOHY010000079.1:0-4214 GCA_052035055.1 candidate division WWE3 bacterium
GCGAATCAAGGAGAGTTTAGTAAATCAAAATTGATGGAATATGCAGAACAACTCAGCTTAAATACCCAAAAATTTGAAGAAGATATTGAGAGTGGGAATTTTGATGCGCAAGTAGAAACAGACTTAAAGTATGGCAAACAGCTTGGCGTGACATCAACACCAACTTTCTTTTTAAACGGTAAACAACTGGACATAACAAGCTACGATAATTTTATTCAGCAAATACTAACTGCCATTAATAAAGAAGTTGGGCAACCCCAAAATGTAAACGAGACTACAGAAAGTCTGCAAATGACTAATTATCAGGAAATAGATCAAAAATTTCCACAGATAGAGATTAAGTACACAGAAAGCGGTTTTGATCCAAAGGGAGTGGAGGCAAGAAAGGGCCAACTAGTAAAATGGACCAACACAACGAGTACGGCTATTAGCATAGAACAATTGGTCAAAAAGTTTGATGTATTTTCAAATCCTGTAACTATTGCCCCCGGCAGCAGTTTTACTTTGCGACTAACGGACAGCAAACTCTGGACCTATAAAGAACAAAATACCCAACACTTTGGTAGCATCTTTATCCAAGAACTTTAGACCTTAAAGGCTGACGGACATATTTTATTTAAAATGCAATCCCCACACTTAGGGCCTCTCGCAATACATACATATCTGCCGTGCAAAACCACCGCGCCTGAATAATTTCTCCAATATTCTTTGGGTAGCAAATGCATAAGCTCTCGTTCTATTTTTACGGCATCCTTTTGCTTAGTAAGACCCAAGCGATTTGACACGCGGGTTATGTGCGTATCTACTACGATACCCTCAGTTATTCCCCACACCTCCTGCAAAATTACATTAGCACTTTTACGAGCGATGCCTGGGATTTCGATTAATTCTGTAAGTGTTTGAGGCAAGTTTCCATGGAACTTGGTTAGCACCACTTCACCGGCCTTTATTAAGCGTTCAGCCTTACCCAAATGAAAATTAACCCCACGTATGTCAGCTTGCAATACTTGCAAATCTGCTTGGGCAAAATCTCCCCAGCTTTTATACTTTTTAAAAAGACTTGCGGTAATTTGATTTACTTTTTTATCAGTGGTTTGAGCCGAAAGCATAACGGCAACCGCAAGCTCCATTTCGTTAGAAAACACGAGTTCGGTTTTTGGGTCCGGGTGGGCTTGCTGCAAAAGTTTGGCGGCTTGCAAAGCTCGGTCTTTAATATCCATATGTAGATTATACAAAAAAAGTGGCAGTCTCTATATAATTTTAGAAACTACCACTTTGCATACTAGCTGTGACCTCGCCGAAAACGGGATAAAAACTTTGGTAAAGCTCGGGGTTCCGGAGGGGTCTCTTCGTCAGAAGCTATTTCGCAATCTAATTCGTGTTCAAATAGCAGCTTTAAAGCCTGAACTACCGTTTCATAGTCTAAGTCGGTTATCTCAAGCACAACAAGCGAAGCCGTCTGCTGGTATTTTTCAACAACTTTGCGGCTCACGGTAAAATTAAACTCGGCCAGTAACAAATCGCCAATAAGGCTAAATAGATGCCTACGCATATACAAAAGCGGTGACAGTGGATTGTCCTTTTTTGATGGGTCGACAACAAAAATCTCCAATTCACCTACTGTGTAATTGGTAAGCTCATAAGAACCGCGACTCTTAACTTGAATTTTTGGTTTTGCCATTACAATACAACTCCTAAAAGATAGTGGAATAAATTGCCCGAAGTATAACACAGAAAGCTATGGGATTAAAGTCACATCAGAACAAACTTGCCTGGTCGGCAGAAACGGCAGGTTTTGCCTTTTTTGACGTGGAAGGTTCTAGTTCAAAACCCAACCTTCTTATCAAAGATTTAAAGTTATATCTCTCAAAAACTTCCTTAACCTTGAGTTTGTTAAACTCCGAATATTTGCACTCGTGTATACCTGTGGCCATAGGGGCATCCGTTATAATAGTTGCTAGTTTACGGCTCATAATCGCCTGCTCATAACCGTTAACTAGTTTCAACTGTAAAGATGCTGGGGTTATCTTTCCAATATTTGCATATACATTATCGACTGTTCCATATTCGACAATGAGCTTTTTTGCAGTTAATTCACCTATGCCATGAACACCAGGTATATTGTCACTGGTATCACCACGCAACCCCTTGTAATCAATTACCTGCGCTGGCCCAAACCCAAACCTAGCCTCAACCTCTTTTTCGCCTATCCATTCAAAATCACCCTTAAAGGTTGGACTCATGACTAACACGTTTGGTGTTATTAGCTGCCACATATCGCGGTCGTTTGAAGCAATGATCACGTGGAGGTCCTTATCCTCAAATTTGGCAGCAGCAGTACCAATTACATCATCAGCTTCGTAACCGGTAAGCATAATTCGACGTATACCAAACGCGTCTATTACTTCGTATACTTTATCGATTTGCGATGTAAACGCTTCCTCCGGTGGCTTGCGTTGTGCTTTATATCCAGTAAAGTCCGAGACTCTAAAAGTTGGCACCTCGTCGTCGATGGCCGCTATAACATAATTAGGCTGAACCTGCTCCAAAATATTTATCAGCATACTCGAGACACCGTACACTGCATTTGTAGGATTCCCGCTTTTGTCGGTAAATGTTTTTGGGAGAGCGTTATAAGCCCGGTGAATGAAGTTAAAAGTGTCTATTAATAAAAGCTTTTTCATTAAACTGTGGCTGTTGGTGTTACATCTGCGCTTTTTTGCACATCACCTTTAAACAATCTTTCAAATTCGTCTTCGTCTATTGTTTCCTTTTCTAAAAGCGCTGCAGTTAGGCTGTCCAAGATATGTCGCTTTTCTTTTACTATGCTTTTTGCTTCCATAAAACACATATCTATTATTTTGTGAACCTCAGAGTCTATTTTTGCAGCCATTTCGTCACTGTAGGCAGGAGCATGATGGCCAAACTCACGAGCTAACATAAATTCCGAGTCATTGGACTGGTAAGAAACAGGTCCTAAGGCGCTCATGCCATACTCTGTGACCATTTTGCGAGCAAGGCGTGTAGCTTTAGTAATATCATCTGAGGCACCTATGGTTAACTCATTAAAAACTATTTCTTCGGCGGCTCGCCCACCCAACATTGTTTTTATCATAGAGATAAGACGAGTTTTTGTTTCGTTGTAACGATCGCGCAAAGGCTCAATGCTCGTATGACCCAAAGAACCGCCTCTGGCTACAATAGAAACTCTACTAATCGGATCAAGGTCAGGAACAGTAGCGCCAACTACGGCATGTCCCGCCTCATGGTATGCAGTCATCTTGCGTTCATGGTCGGTTTGCAAAGTTTTACGTTCGCTACCCATAGTGACTTTTAAGGAGGCCTCATCCAAATCCACGGTGATTATTTCATCACGATTTTCTCGGGCAGCTAAGATAGCAGCTTCGTTGAGCATATTTTCTATATCGGCACCACTAAACCCTACGGTTTTTTTTGCAATGCGTTCAATGCTTACAGTTTTTTCAAAAGGTTTGCCGCGCATATGAATCTTCATTATTTCTTCACGGTCTTTAATATCTGGCAATGGAATATTTATTCTGCGGTCAAATCGCCCGGCACGCACTAGGGCTGGGTCTAACATGTCTGGTCTGTTGGTTGCGGCCAATACAATAACATTCACGCGTGGATCAAAACCGTCCATCTCAATAAGAATTTGGTTTAGGGTTTGTTCACGCTCGTCATGACCACCACCGATACCCATACCCCTCTGGCGCCCAATAGCGTCTATTTCGTCTATAAAAATTAAGCTTGGTTGGTTGGCCTTGGCCATGTTAAATAAGTCTCTAGCACGGGCGCTACCCACACCAACTAACATCTCCATAAACTCACTACCCGCAACACTAAAAAATGGCACGTTTGCTTCACCGGCTATTGCTTTAGCCAACAAAGTCTTACCAACACCCGAAGGCCCAATTAACAAAACACCTTTTGGAATTCTTGCTCCTAGTTTGCGATATTTTTGCGGGGACTTTAGGAACTCTACAATTTCCATCATTTCTTTTTTGGCTTCTTCGTTTCCGGCTACGTCTCGAAACAAGATCTTATCTTGCGCGTTCTTATTAAATAGACGGGCTCTGGATCTTCCAAAAGATAAAATATCGCCACTAGCACCGCGCATTTGCTTAAAGATGATAAATAAAATGACCACTGGTAATATATAAATAGCAAGCGGACCAATTACGTCTAAAACGCCT
>JBPOHY010000020.1:0-10682 GCA_052035055.1 candidate division WWE3 bacterium
ATGCTACAGGCTTAGAGTGCCCGCGACGTACATTTGCTCTGGTGCATCTCCTAAATTAATTCCGTTACCTTTTGTTTTGCTCATCGTTAGCGCATCGGGGGCTTCCATTAATTCGTTGGTGCGGACAAACTTTTCTTTACCAAGATATTCCCTTTCGAGTTCTCTTCCCATTAGCATATTAAAAGTTTGATCTGAGCCGCCTATTTCTATGTCCACTTCCATAGCCACGCTATCAAATCCTTGCATTAGTGGGTATATAAATTCCTGTAAGCCGATTGGGTTGTTTTCTTTTATGCGCTTTTGAAACATATCACGCTCTACCATTTGTTGCAGCGTGGAGTGGCTCATCAATTTTACTAAATCTTCAAGGTTTAATTTAGACAACCATTCAAAATTTTGTTTAAAATGAACGGGGTTTTCCCCACCAAAGTCAATTAGCTGCGAGGCTTGTTCTTTCCAGCCTGCCATATTTTGTTGTATTTCTTCTTGAGTGAGCA
Source organism: candidate division WWE3 bacterium (assembly GCA_052035055.1). GTDB lineage: Bacteria > Patescibacteriota > WWE3 > UBA101185 > UBA10185 > JBPOHY01. The sequence continues at coordinate 498 of JBPOHY010000020.1, forward strand.
GTTTGCGTGCTTTAGACTTGTCTGGGTCCCCTACTCTCGCTGTAAAATCCCCAACTAAAAAGATAACCTCGTGCCCCAACTGCTGTAATATTCTGAGTGCTCTTATCCCCATTGCATGCCCTATATGTAAATATGGCCCTGTGGGGTCAAAGCCTTGGTATGCTTTCAGCCTTTCGCCGCTGTGCAGTTTTTCTCTTAATTTTTCGATGGATGGGTATATTTTATCTACGCCACGGGTCAAGAATTCCTCTATTAATGCTGTATCTGTAAGGATGCGTGGCATGAGGCAAGTATATCATACAAAAAAAGCAGACAAATTCTATTACAAGATATTTGTCTGCTTTGCGTTCAAATGCTTACCTATTCTTTGTCGCTATTCCCCGAAGTTAATACTGTCAATACCAAGGACACTGTTACCAAAAACGCAACTCCGGCAGGCATGATCAGGATACCTCGTTGATACCAAGCAAGCCCTGGGGCGAATATGTCGAGAAGGCCGTAGCCCAGCAGGTACGTAACCAAGGCTGCAACTCCTACTGGTATACCAAACATAATAAGGTACAAAACTAGACGCAACCACCATGGAGCCTTTGTGTCTACTTCTGGAACTGAAGAAATGGTCGTGTCTTTGGGTACACTGTAACCTGCTTTAGATGCTTGTCCTAAGCTGATAGGCTTACCTGTTGCAGCGAACGCCGACCCACAGTAGTCACAAACATAAGCGTGTTCTGCTATTTGGTACTTAAGTCCATGTGGTCCGCCACATGCTGGACAGTTGAGAGGTAATTTAATATTGATGTCCAATTCTCACTCCTTATAAAAAAACCCGGTTATTCTTGTTCTTATGAATAGAGTAACCGGGTTCTAGCAAGTCAGTTGTTATACTCTTGGCAGTTCTACCGGATAAGTTCGCAGCTCGTAGGTAAATCACCTGGTGCCGAAATTGCTTTCCACTCGTCTTGCCAAAGCGCGTTGTATTCTGCACACATTGTGTTATACGCGCTTATCTTGTTGATGAGAACTCCTTGGAGTTGAAGTTCCTCGGTTGCTTTGCCCTGGGGCCAAACACTTCGATCGGTGCCGTACGCTGTTTCAAAGGCTGCAATTTGCGTTTGGGTAAGTTCAATCGTAGCTTTTTGAGCCTTAAGGCTTTCCCACTTACTATTGGCCTGCTCGGACATTTGTTGTAGACGCGCTGGGCTGGTTAAGTCTAAGGGAGCCTTAAACCAATCCAAAAAGTAGCCGGCAACAAGAGCCAGGATGACCATCGTTACAATGAATGCAATCCATTTCCAACTAGTGCGATACGTCCGCAAATTGGGCGACAAAACTCTTTCGTCATGTTGATCAAGCATTTTAAGTCTCCTATTTCCCGGGGCATGGGATCTCAGCAAGGGTTTCGGTATTTACACAACCGCCATTCTTGATGACTTCCTCAGCTTGTAAAAGTCGAATCTCTGCCTCAAAATCTCGTTGAACCGTGGCTTCCGGGAAGGTAAAAATTTGAGAAGTTACAATGACGTTATCATTAAACGCCGACCAATCAAGATAATTTCCATCTACGGTCATACACTGCCGAAATGGTGCTGGTTCCCCAAAGGTACCGTCGCGGCCAGTCATTTCCTCAGTGACGACATCCGTGCCATCTAGCTTGTATTTCCAAGGTGCCCAGCCTGTGCCGCCATTAATAACACCCTGCCCACTATTTGGTTCCAGGCTTTCAGTGGAACTCGCTGGAACTCCCTTGCATTGTTGTGCAGGAATCCAGAGTGCACCGGTTACGGGGTTTAAGATATAAACCATAACGATTTTTCCCTCGAGGTCTTTCCACTCCTCAATTTCCGAAATTTGCTTCGCTTCATAAAACTTGCTTTTTGCGCTGTGTTCGCCAATAGCTTCATTACGGTTTTCCGCAACCCGTGAACTAGCGGTGCAGGCTCCCAAAAATAACATAAGCAAAGCCAATAAAAGGGTTGCGATAACGTGCTTTTTGCTACCAAAGAAAAATGTTTTCATCTAACAGCTCCTTACAAAATGTGATTACTCGGGATAAATTTGTCCTGAGTCAAACTTGGTGCATTTTATACTAAATTATATGGCCATGCAAGTCTATAGGCCATAGAAACACACCAGTGTATCAATTATTCGAGCTTAAAAAAAGCCCCCTGCACAATATGTTTTGTAACAAGAGGCTATTTATTATTTTAACTATTCAGCCTGGGTCCATTGACCTTGTTCCTTTTGTTCCAAAATCTTTTGAGCATGCAGTTCCAGGGCTGGGACCATGTGAATTTTTAGATTTCTCAAGAATACCAGCGCTTGGTTTTCGGCTTCTCTGGGAGTTTTTGCTGTTTTTATGGATTTTAAAAAATATGTAGTTAGCCGTGGTTTAAAATAAGCTACAATTGCCCTACTAGCCGTGTCGCCTACAACAAATGTGCTGCTACGCAATTGGCCCAACTTACCTATTTCATACCCTTCTTTATCTGCTAGTACGAGACTAAAAGATCTAATTTCTGTTCCCTCATTGTGGCCATTTATAATCTGCGCGACAAATCGGGCATTTGCTCCCAAATCCACAGGTGTTTCGCTTTTGATCTCTTTCATCTGTGCTCCTGCATATTACTCAGGTTGCTAGATCTAAAAAAAAACCTAGCAACCTGTTTTGCATACTACTCTTCCAAAAGACTGTCGGCGTGAACGGGGAATACGGTTTTAAACTTCTCGAACACTTCCCGTATGACTACATCTAAGGGTCTGAGAGGTGGTCGGATTAGATTGTTAATTGGATCCCTGAAGTGTGCTGCAAATTGTTGATGGGCGCTGCCGTGACACAATGTGGCTTCCGCATTAAGAACAAGTGGTGCAGAGGTCAGCGGGGTCTTACCTTCCATAAAGTAAACTTCGGCACCGTGTACAACAGACCTACCAGGGTCACGTTTGCCTCCTACTATTCGTATCGAGATTTTATCTGTTATGGCTAAGGTTGTTACCACTGGCTGCACATTTGCTTTCTTCCTAAGGCTTGTTTTAGGCATTGCTACTCTCCTTGAACTGAATTTGGCATCAATTAGAATTTGTAAAGATGCTAGTCCCGTGATGCTACCAAAGTTTAGGGTTATTATCAAGCGGCGTGGAACTTTAAAGCAAAAAAAACCCTCCTCACGCTATTCAACGTTGTTGGAGGGTTGTGTCTTAGAACCTCGAGTTTTATTTTATAAGCAATGCTCTAAAACCGTTTTTGATTGTTCCACCGAGTGTGGGTTTTTGTAACCATTGCACTCGCGCAGAATCTGATATTGTGACTCTGATGCTTTCTCTTAACTCATCTATATCAAACCCGGATACTCTGATGTTTTTGGGGTTGATCTCTACTTGCCACGGGGCGGTTCTTTGAACGGGTGCCCAACGGTCGGTATTTTGGCGTCGTTTGGCTGAAACGTTTGTTACAACCAGAAGCCCTTTACCCTTACAAAGCTCTGTTTCATTTTCGGTGTTTACCAAATTGCCTTCAAATGCTCTTACGCTTAAACCACCAATGGAAAAAACAACATTAAAGCGGAACCCTTTTGCATTTGCAGAGCCCCCACAAAGCACCAAAGTATGTTCTTTCCCATCAAGGACCTGTGTTCCCAAAACAGCCCATTTTTGCGTTTGTTCGTTAGCCATCTCTCAACTCCTTAAGTTTAAAACCTGGGTACCCGCGCTAGTAACCTGGCTGCATGCTCGTTTACTAAGTTTGCGAGTTCCTCGGCGGTTGCCATTTTGCTGATGGCCTCGTCCACAATTGCTTTTGAGTGTGCGCTAAGTTGCCAGCCGTCTACGGTTTTTTCGAATTGCAACCCATCTGCCATAATCCGAGCCTTTTTTACTGGGATGTCCGCACGCTTAAATTTAACAGTTGCTCCATTGATGTATTTTCCAGTTCCCCTATTTATGCTTCCCCCTACAAACATCAGACCTTCTTGCTCGTTCGCTAAATCTGGTGTAATTACAGAACTCATGCCGTGCCTCCTTCATAGATTAAAATGTGATACTTTAAATACCAGATTTTGCGCCACTTTTCAAGTTTATGTAAAGGTCTTACTAGGGTATACTTGTTAATATGGCTAAATTTTTAAATTGGCGAAAACCTTTGAGCACACCTAAAGCCTTAAAATCAAAAAATCCTAATAAGAGATATAAGTTAGCGCCAAATCATTTAGTTATGTTGACGTATTTAGCGACAGTTGTATTAGTTGGGATGCTGGTAGGTACTTTTTTGGTAATTATTTTGTTAGCTGTTATTTCTCGTGAACTTCCAAGTCCAAACAGATTATTAGAGCGCAGTTACGAGCTATCAACAAAAATATTTGACCGAAACAATAAACCAATCTTTGAGGTATACGGAGAAAAAAATAGAACTTTGGTTGAGCTGACAGAAATCTCGAATCATTTGCAAAATGCTACCCTCGCTACGGAGGATTCTAATTTTTATCAGCATAAAGGTTTTTCATTGTGGGGTATGCTCAGAGCAGTAAGAAACACTGCGACTGGAAAAGGTTTGCAAGGTGGTTCTACGCTGACTCAGCAGGCTATAAAAAATGCTTTATTGAGCCAGGAACGTACCATGACGCGTAAAATTAAAGAGCTAGTTCTTTCACTACAGCTCGAAAACAGGTACTCCAAGGATGAAATACTTCAAATTTACTTAAATGAAACCCCGTATGGAGGTCAAAATTATGGCGTTTATACCGCTGCAAAGGCCTATTTTAACAAACATCCAAAAGACCTAACACTCGCAGAATCGGCTTATCTGGCGGGCTTGCCTCAAAGGCCTAGTTATTATTCGCAGTTTGGTACAAACCCCGAAGCCGGATTAGAAAGAAAATCTACCGTTTTGCAGCTTATGCATGAGCGCGGTTGGTTGGGTTCTGACGGCAATAAATACTTTATTAGCGACGCCGAGTACGAACAGGCCTTGGCGGAGGAACTCACGTTTCAATCCTCGAGCATTCCGTTTCAAGCCCCGCACTTTGTCTTTTATGTAAAGCAAGCCCTTATCGAGAAGTTTGGTGAAGACTATGTAGAGCAAGGAGGTTTACAGGTTACGACAAGTCTAGATTTAGATTTGCAAGAAAAGGCTCAGCAGATTGTATATGAGGAAATAGACAAGGCTACCGGATTAAATGTATACAATGGTGCAGCCGTTGTTTTAGACCCAAGAAACGGTCAGGTGTTGGCAATGGTTGGGTCCAAGGGATACTTTTTGGAATCTGAACCCGAAGGATGCATTAGTGGGATTACTGGTGAAAATAGTTGTTTGTTTGAACCCCAAGTGAATGTAGCGTTGTCTAACCGTCAACCTGGATCAGCCATAAAACCCATAACCTATGCTACCCTGCTTAACCAGGGTTACACCGCGGCGTTTCCATTTTTAGACGTGCCAACAAAATTTCCAGGTTCTGCGGTAGAAAAACCGTACGAACCCGAAAATTATGATGGGATTTTTAGAGGGCCGTTTTCATTGCGTCGTTCTTTGGCTAATTCCCTAAACATTCCTGCAGTAAAAGCTTTAAAATTAGCTGGAATAAACGAAATGATAGATTTGGCCGAAGACATGGGTATTTCTACTTTTACCGACCGCGACCGCTATGGTTTGGCCTTAACCTTAGGTGGTGGTGAAACTAAACTTTTGGAGTTAACCGGTGCTTTTGGATCGTTTGCAAATAAGGGAAAATTTTATGCCCCCAACCCAATTTTAGAAGTCAAAGATTCCCAGGGTAATGTTTTATATAAGTGGCATGACGACGGTGGAAACCAGGCTATTACAGAAGAGGTGGCGTTTTTGATTTCGGATATTTTGTCTGACGATGGCGCTAGAAGTTCGGCTTTTGGCACGGGCAGCTTGCTAAACATTCCTGGATATCAAGTTGCAGTCAAAACCGGTACTACAGATGATAAAAGAGATAATTATGCAATTGGCTATACCCCATCGGTTTTGGTTGGCACCTGGGTTGGAAATAATAATAATGAGAAGATGAATCCAAATGTTGCGTCGGGTATTTCGGGTGCTACTCCTATTTGGAATAGGCTTATCAAGGAATATCTTTCTAAAAAAGAGGGTGCTGCAGCTGACAAATTTGTTGCTCCACAAACTGTGACTAAACACGAAGTAGACTCTTTAACAGGCAGTTTACCCTACGAAGATAACTCTAGACGCTCTGAGTGGTTTGTAAAGGGTACAGAGCCTACATCTGTTAGTGAGTGGTATCAGCGCATAGAAGTGTGTGACGAGGATGGCAAAATTGCTAACGATTCATGCAAAGAAAATGGTGACACCGATACCAAAACGTTTATTGGTATGCAAGCAGAACTTCCTGAATGGCAACCATATGTTGATAAATGGATAAGTGAAAATTATAACGATAAAGAAGATTATTTTCCTCCAAAGAGTAAAACATGTTTACAGTTTGATGATGATGGTGACGTTGAGGGAAATGACGTATGCGTAACCATTTTAAATTATGAAGACGGCGATGCCGTTCCTTTAGACTTTAGATTGAGTGTCGAAGTATCTAGCTCAAACGACATTGGGGAAGTTAGAATTTATATGGATGGTAATCTAATAACCGAGGATAGTTCTTCGCCTTGGGGTTATAACTTTGAATTACAACCTTCAAGTCTAGGCACACATGAGTTTTCTGCTGTGGCAGAAGATGACGATGGCAATGAAGGCAAAGCCGATGTTAAGTTAGAAATAACTGGCTATCAGCTGGATTAGTAACCGGTAAGGCTTTTAATCAAAAAAAAACGCCCTAAGATTTAACTTTCAATTCCCCGTACATAATGCTCTTTATAAAAGAACTATATGCCTGAGTTGAAAAGCTAATATCTTAGAGCGGTAATTTGCTAGTAAGTTCCATGACATTTCCCGTGTTTACCAATCGCTACTCGTATCCTCTAAATAACACCCTTTTTTTAAGGCCTCTGAGTATACAATGCGACACCTGTGCAATCTCAAACCTTGGAAAACAACACCTTTTCGAGTCAGGAAGCTTCTAGGCACGGTCTATCGAAAAAATTCAGAATAAATTTACCTCAATAATAAAGAATAAAAGTTTGAATTCTGATAGCCGATACTGGGTGTAATAATACTATAGGAACGTACAGTTGTCAAGGACTTACTGATATATTTTATATCAGTTTCTTATTTTTAGTGCTTTGTTAGCTGCAAGGTTGTTAAACAGGTTTTCCCTTGTTTTTGCTGCTAAATCAGGGTTCTGGGTAGCATATAATACACTCAATAATATTGTCTTTTGTCCTAAATTTTGATCCAAAATATGCTCTTCTAATACAATAATGTCTTGTACACCATCGGTTTTTGTCTTCAAATCTGACAAAATCGGTCCAAATGCAAGTGTGCTTGGCAATAGAATAGATACGTTTTCAATAATGTTATTTGAAATTTCAGTGGTAACCTGGCTATTTTTATTCTTAAACTTCATCAATATCGCAGTGTCTAAAGTGAAGCTGTTTGGCGTAAGTTCTCCAACCTCTGCTCCTTGAATCCTAATACTAACTTTTTCATTTATAGGCGTTTTTGCTAGTGCGCAAAGCTCGTAAGTTTTTATGTCTAACTTGTGCATTAGTCCTGAGAATAAACTTTTTAGTTTGTTAGAGCTGTCATAAATACCTAAATCTGTATTTTCATAATATACGGTTACTATGCTCTTTTCAGTTTTGGGTTCTAAAAACACTTTTCCTACTTCGAAAAGGCCAATTTCTCTGTGTTTGTGCTTTTTATAGTTGAACGCTACCTTTTCTAGAGATCCTACTAGGTTGCTTCTTAGGGCATTTTTGTCTTCTGTTAAGACACTCAACAATTTTACTTGGCTCTGAGTAGCATCCTGCTTTACTAAAGAATCGGTTATGTGTTCATCAAGGCCCAGAGTTAGCAAAATGTTAACTAGTGTGTTTTCAAATCTCACAAGCTCTGGTGTTATGTCGGTTGGAGGTGCTTCATTAATCATAGAAATCGGTATGTTCATATAGTTATACATGCGCAGTATGTCTGCCACTATGTCATCCTCTACCTCAATATCGGTTCTAAAGTGTGGCCATTCGACCACAAGTTTTGTGTTATCTTGTTCAACAACACTGTACCCAAGTCTTTTTAGAGACTCGGCTGCTTCAACCAAGTCTATAGTCATTCCACTTAGCTTTTGGATTCTTTGTTCCCTAATATCCATTTTTTGTGTTGTGCGTTTATTTGGGTAGTAATCCCCGTTTTCGTATACTTCCCCTCCAGCCAATTCCAATATTAATTTTGTTGCCCTCTTTACAGCTAGCTCGTTGTTTTTTGGATGCAAGAATTTATCTGTTCGTGCAACGGTCTCATTATGAATTTTTAGAGCGCGCGAAGTTTTACGCACCATGGTTTGATTGTAGTTTCCCGAATCCAAAACTATGTTTTTAGTGTTTGCGTCTATGGCCGTTTCTGTTCCGCCTACAATTCCGGCTACCCCGGTAGGTATGTTGTTGCACGATGTTATGGTTATATCGTTTGTTAGTGTGATTTCCTCTCCAAGAAGTGTTTTAACCTTTTCCTTGCCGGTGGCTTTTCTAAATACAATTTCCTTTTTTTGCATTTTGTCTAAATCGTGGGCATGCATCGGCTGACCGTATTCGAGCATTACGTAATTGGTTATATCCACAATATTATTAATTGAGGGCATCCCATACGACTGCAGTCTACTTTTTAACCACAGTGGCGATTCTTGCACTTTGATGTTTTTAAAAATGCGGGTGTAAAATCTGTTAACAAATTCTTTATCCTCGATTATGACTTCGACCTTTTCTTTATCTAGCGCTAGAGGGATTTCTTCTTCATATAGTTCTGGTTGCTTTAGACTCAACTTTTCGAACGCCGCCAAATCTCTTGCACAGCCAAGTATAGAAAGCCAGTCGCTTCGATCCATCCGGTGTTCTAAGTCTAGTACCTCGGTTTTATAGTCACCGTTTTCGTATATTTCAATTGGTTTGTCGAGCAGTAGGCCTAGCTGTGTAAAAGAGGCTGCAATTTCTTTTGCAGGTTTATTAATGTCGATATATTCAGTTAGCCATTCTAAAGGTATTTTCATTGGTAAACCAATCCCCCACCATATAACTTCCTAATATCATCAATACCGAACTTTTGCATAACTAATCGATCTAAACCCATTCCAAAGGCAAATCCTGTATATATTTCTGGATCTATTCCGCACATTTTTAGCGTGTTGTAGTGAATCATTCCGCTGCCTAAAACTTCGATATAACCTCTATGTTTGCATACGCTGCAACCAGCGCCGTTACAAAATTTACACTTCATGTCTACTCCCATTCCAGGAGAGACCTCGGGATAATATTTGTATCTAAAGCGCAGTTCAGTATCGTTTCCAAATAAAAATTTGTGAAAAAGTTCTAGAATTCCTTTTAAGTGTTGAATTGTGATGTTTTTATCTACGACGACTCCTTGATATTGATAAAAGAATGCCGCATTTGTAGCACTGTATGTTTCGTTTCTGTAGCATTTGCCAGGAAACGCAGCGCGTATTGGTGGCTTATTATTTGTTAATATCCTTGCTTCGATGGAAGATGTTTGTGTTCGTAATAAAGTTTCGTTGTCTATGTAAAGGCTGTCTTGTAAATCAGTTGCCGGGTGACCTTCTGGCAGATTTAATTTTCTAAAGTTATATTCCTCGGTTTCAAGTTCTGGGCCATCGACTATAGAAAATCCGTAATACCTAAAAAAATCATTCATTTCGCGAATGACTTGAGTTGTTGGATGTAAAGCTCCGGTTTTGCTAGGAACTCCAGGTATTGTTAAATCAATGCGTGGGTCACTTTTAAGAGTTTGAGTGAGTTCGAGGCGTTTTGTATCTATTTTTGACTTAAGATTGTTTTGTAAATCATTTACTACCGGACCAATTTCCTTTTTTTCCTCGGGGCTAAGGTTTGGAATTTCCTTAAGTATTAATGTTATGATCCCGTGTTTTTTTGAAAAATATTTTAAGTAAAGTTCTTCTAATTGGTTTAACGTAGTAAGAACTGATAGTTCGGCGTTTACACTTTTTTCAATACCTTGTGTTGTGGATATAAGTTCTTGCATAGCTCTAAGGCTATTGTACTAGAAATGACACCATTTCTGAATATTTTCGCATTTTC
>JBPOHY010000040.1:0-1759 GCA_052035055.1 candidate division WWE3 bacterium
ATGATTATGATAGTTTTGCAGCAGTCATAATCAAGTAGAGAGCGAGGGTTTGGTATTGACTTTCTTCCTTTTCATTATTTATGTCCTGTCGCTCGTGGACTATTAAAGACCATTAACATCAGAACAATAATAACTACTATAAAAGCTAGTCCTAAGGCACCCAAAATTCCTTCTCCAGTAGCATCTGCAACTGGTTGAAATTGTGGAATGCTATCTTTTGGCGAATCTTCTATTGGTAAGGGCGGTACCGTAGAAGTTGCAGTAACCGTTGGTACAGTCGTAGGAACGTCTGTATTTGTCGGGATCTGCGTGGCTGTGCTTGTAAATGTTGGCGTAGGAGTGTTTGTTGCAGTTGGCGTGAGAGTAGGTGTTAATGTATTCGTAGCGGTTGGTGTAGCAGTATACAGCGGCGGATAAACGAAATCCAGAAACTGTGCAGCAACATCTTTTGCTAGAGTTTTATCTTTTGTGGCTACAGCTAGTCGCAACATATCGTAAAGATCTATTACTGTGGGATCTTTCCAATACGTATCACTAATTCTTGACTTAGCTACGCCCCAAAAAGCATTACCACCAGTGATTGCACAAACAATACCATATGGAACATTATCTGCTGAGAAAATACCCCAGTACAAATAAGGTTTGCCCTGTGATGCTTGATTGCGTTCAACCATAAACACTAGGTCATAAATGCTTGGATCATTAAAGAACCTATCTGGAGGATCAAATTTGACACAGATTAAAACTGGGTCGCCATTTGATTCTGCCTTTACACTTGAGCCCATTCCTACAATCAGCAATGTGATACACATTACAAGCAGAAATTTAAGTCGTACGTTCATGCTCTTCTCCTTTTCGGTTTTGGATTCTATGTGAATACTATCATATCCTTACTAATTTATGAATAATGTCATTTGCAACATATCTAACTATTGCTAAACTTTATTCATGGTTATTAAGAGATTTTTAATTATACTTGTGTTAGTTATTACACTAGCTTTGAGTCTGTGGTTAATATATAGAGGAGTATATTTTAAAAAAATGGATAATCCCAATACAAACCAAACAGTGAATTTAGAGACACCTTCCACGCTTTTTGGCAGATATTTAGATTCATCGTCAAGTAATATGAACACAGGTGGTTTAGCACCCGTAGAAAGTCTGGATGATATGTTTTATGCTAAGACTTACAGTCTAGGTTTGCCCTATTCTTGTAAGTCACGTGATTATGGAGATAAAACTAACTCTAAGCAGTTAGTTGCAAATGCACAAGCAGATTATGCACGTCTTAAAGAACTTTCGGGAATAAATGATAAAACTTCAGGAGTTACATATATTAAGTCTCTATCTGTTGATACGGGTGATGGTAATTGTGCTTTTTTGTTTGCCGTTAAGGATGCATTAAAGTTGATAGTGTATGAAACTGAGAAAGGCTATGAAACTGTTAATTTTGAGTAAATTTAGGTATATGTTTGCATTGAGTGTCTTGTTAATCCTTATTGTGGTGGGAGTATATAGGAAAGCTCATTTTTTTGGTACGGTATTTGCCGAAGATGGTTGTGAGTGTGAAAGAAATTATTGTTTAAGTCCCCCTGATCCTGAGTCCTGTGATCCTGATGGTTCGGACCCTGACCCTGCAAAAAGCATACAGATAAACTTTCCTGGAACTCCATTTCCTTGTGCTGGTGATGACACATGTACATTTCCTGTAGCTTGGGGATCTGGGACTTTATGGAGTGGACTTTGTAGTGAATGTCCG
>JBPOHY010000048.1:0-9562 GCA_052035055.1 candidate division WWE3 bacterium
TTTTACTAGCTTTTAATGAAACCTATGATAAAGATTGGGTTCTTAAAATCGGGAATAAATTGTTATCCGCGGATAGGCATCTGCCGTTGGATGGTTATGCGAACGCATGGCTAATAAAATCCACAGATATTCCCGCCGGAGAATCATTTGAGATCAAAATAGAATACGGTCCGCAAAGACTCTATACCTGGTTGTTAGTACTTACACTTCTATTATTTATTTTTGCAACTTTGCACGTGATACTTAATAGCGTAGCGAATTTTAGAAAATCAGAAAAATGAATCCAAAATGGCTGAACTATCTTAAAGAGTTACGATATTTTGTACTTGGCATATTAGCACTCATATTTTTTTATGATGTATTTGTTTCGACAGGCAGCCACTTTTTATTTTATGTTGTAAGTACGTTTATGCTTTTTCTATTTAGTATTTCATTTGAGATAAAATTGCGAGCCCTAGCTTATATTTTATTCGGATTGATTTTGGGTATGGTCACCTTTTTGGTTTTTGGTCAGGAAAATATAGCGGAGCGTTTAGCTCATTGGACCTACTTAATGCTTTTTGTCTGCATACTCGCTTATCTAAAAGATTCGGATTGAGCTATTATTTATTAATATGTTTATCATTGGACCTCTAGAAGACCAGATACCTCTCCTACTTTGGCACTTTATGTTTAAGAGTCCAATTCTTTTATACCCGCAATATGCTCAGCTTTTTGAAGGTCTGCAGTTTCCATTTGCCAATAGTCAACCCGTTACGTCTATTTTTTTATCATTTTTTTTGAGCCACTTTGGCACTAATTCTCTTACCTATCTAATAGTTTTAACTTTTATTGTTAACTTTGTAGTTACCTACCTTTTTTTTAAACAGTATAAGTTTCCCTTTTTTTATACATCCGTGTTTGTTTTTTCGTCATATACATGGGTGCACCTAGGTACCCATTTGATACTCAGCCAAATATGGGTTATCCCCACTTTTTTTATGTTTTATAAAAAGTTTAAAGACAACCCTAGCTATAAGTCGGGTGTTTTTCTTGGATTGCTTCTGACACTTATAATATTTATATCTAATTACTTGGGCCTTTTTCTTTTGATAACTTTTCTTTTACTATGCGTATTTGACATGAGATTACAAAGCATCAAGGTTATTCTTGTTTCACTACTAACTACGGTATTATTGGTGGTTTCGACACTCTCCCCTTACATAAAGGCGAATTATCTTACAGATAGCCCTCCAGATGCCCAAAGGTTGGTAAGTACCGCAACATTTGAGGATTTTTTTACCTTTAGTTCTCGGCCCTGGTATTTTATTGTTCCTCCGGTGAAAAACCCGATTCTTGGTGGGGTTTCTACTAAATTCTTGGACTTACTGCGTGGACAAGGCAATTTTTTGACCGATGACTATTTTAAAGCTGAGCATCAGGCTAACTATTTTGGCTTAGTGTTTTTGACATTTTTTGGGTTTGTCGTTTTTAAATATAAAAACAAAAAAGAGCTATGGGGGCTGTTTGCAGTAGCTGCCGTGTTAGTACTATTAATGATGCCTCCCTATTTTACTGTTTTTGGTTTAAAAATATATACACCTGGGTATCTAATGGCGCAGTTTTTGCCTGTCCTGCGGGTTACTGCGCGTATAAGTGTTATCTTGCATTTTATATTGTTGCTGATTTTAGCAAAATGTTTATCCGAGAATCCACGCTTGCCTAAAATACGACTGCTACTATCCGTAGTTGTTATTATTACTCTTGTAGAAACTTACATACCGATTAAGTTTTATAACGAACAACCTCCCCAGGCTTATGCATATTTATCTCGATACGAGGAAGGTACTAAGGAGTTTTTAGTTTACCCTTACAACCGGACAAACCAGGCGTTACTATGGGCACCGTTGCACAAGCAGTTGTTAATTAATCCACGTGGGTATAAGACAGTCAATTTTGATTCCAAAGAGTACACCGAGGGTTTAGTATTTACCAAAGAGTTAAAAGCAGATTTTTTACTCATGTTTCCGGATGAGTCCTCGTCTGAGGTTCTAAACTTAGTTGCCAACGATACTCATTTGAAGTTAGCGTACCAAGATAGCGAGTCTATACTTTACGAAGTAGTCAAATGATTTTTATACACGAGATTTTACACATAGTAATATATTCAATAATTTGTTTACCCTTTTTTTTGTATAAAAAATATAGAAACTATATTAATGCTGGTAATTTTTTTGTCGGACTAGTTGCTACTTTTTTTATTGATTTGGATCATTTTGTAGATTACTTTCTTTACGCTGGGTTTCGTTTTAATCTATACGAATTTGTCGGCGGGAATTACTTTGGTGAGGCGAACAGAATCTTAGTTTTATTGCATAGTTGGGAGCTCGTTGGTCTTATATTTTTGTGTTATTTACTAAATCATAAAAACTCCAGATACCTTTGGCTACTTTTTGTAGGCATAGGCATGAGTGTTCATATCGTTTTTGATAATATTTGGTACGGATTTAATTGGGAATCCTACTTTAGCCTATACCGTGTGCTCCATGGTTTTAAGGCAACTATTTTTTAAAATGAAAAAAAACTACATTGCATTATTTTTGGTTTCTTTTTGCATTTACTTTTTGGGGTGGGTGCTGGTTGATTACTTTGAGCTCAACCAATTGAAAATTCAGTCTCAAGATGCAGTGCCAACAATGTTTGTTCCCGTTGCTATTTTAGAACACCGTACCCTCTTTTTAGATGAGTACTATACGCAGATGATTAGTAGATATCCGCATCCAGACGATAAGGATTACAAAAAGGAGTTGGTACCTTTTTATGTTAAAAAAGTTAAAGATCCAAACACGGCCATTAATCACTATTTAAGCGCATTTCCAATTTTGCCGGCTTTGCTTGCCCTTCCATTTTATCTACCTGTTATCATTTTAAACATACCTTTTTCTTGGGAAGTGCTTACTATCTTGTCCCACGTTTCTTCGGCAGCTATTGTAGCTTTGTCGGGGGTTGTTTTTTACGCGTTGCTAAAAAGACATTTTGCCCTCAGTGAGAAAAAACAAATTATAGTTGTTCTTACATACCTCTTTGGTAGCGTCAACTTTTCCCTCAGCTCCCAGGCCTTGTGGCAACACGGACCCTTGCAGTTATTCATACTTTTATGCCTGCTCTTTATTTATGAACGAAATACCTTTTTAGCTGGATTATTTTTGGGCTTATCTATACTCACTAGACCAACCGCAGTTTTCATGGCCCCATTTATTTTTCTTTTGGCGGTTAATCAAATAATTTTACTGTCTAAAAGCTCAGGTATCGGAGTTCGGACATTTTCTAAATTTTTATTTTTCCTGCTTCTCGGGTTACTACTGCCGATTGTGTTTTTTTTCTGGTATACAAACTTTTATTACTTTGGCATTTCCAATAATGGTTATGCGAGCCAATTGCTAGTGGGGTGGCTTTCGAGATTTCCAGAGGGGTTTTTAGGCTTGTGGGCGTCTCCGAGCAAAGGAATTTTGGTGTATTCGCCGGTTTTTGTTTTTTCACTATTTGGGGCTTTTGTTGCACTTAAGAGAGGTATAAAGGATAGGTTTGAAACAAACTTTGAATACTTAATTTTTGCTTGTATAGTCCTTATTCACACATTGTTTTTGGGAAGGTGGAAACACTGGTTTGGTGGCTGGTCTTTTGGTTATAGAATGGCGGCCGATGTTGTTCCTTTCTTGAGTTTGTTGCTGGTACCCTTTCTTACATCAAATTTGTTTTCAAAATACAAACGTTTATTTTTAATTTTATTATTTGTGTCCATAGCTATTCACGCCGCATCCTTAGTTTTCTTTGACGGGGTATGGCACGCTGCTTACGATAGAGGTTTTGTGGATACCTCATGGTTATGGTCAATACGCGATAGCGAGTTTGCTTTCAACATACGGAGGTTACTGGTAAAATTTGGATACTTAACGCAAGCTTGCCCCACTTGCCTTCCTAACTAAGCTATGCAACCAGAAGCAAAATACAACATCATATGTCTTTCTAATCAGCTTTGGGATTACCCCAACTGGACTAACAAGCGCCATGTCATGCATCGTTTGGCGAGTTCTGGCCATAAAGTATTATTTGTAGACCCCCCAGTAAATTTTGGGCGTGTTCTTTTGCGTCAGTTTTTAAGAGGTTTGTTTACATTAACTAGATTACTAAAGGGGTATAAAATTGATGAATCTTCTGCACGTATATATACACCAGTAAATTTGTTGCCATTTCATAACATTACATCTGCGTCGCATTTAAAAAAAATTGCTAGTTTGTCCAGAGACTTTTTTGACCCTAGTTCCAAAACAGTGCTTTGGATTTATCATGTACAGCTTAAAGGCTTACAAAGATACATTGAAACCATAAAATACGACGTTTTAGTTTACGATTGTGTTGATAACTACGACGCCTTTCCTGAGGAAACGTCACCTTTTAGGACCAGCGTGTATGGGCAGGAATTAAAAGTGCAGGAAACTGCCTTAGCACAAAGAGCTAATGTCGTGTTTGCCAGTGCCCCCGGCTTGGTGGATAAGCTAAAAAAGCATAGTAATCATGTGTACTTTACCCCAAATGTTGGGGATTATCCTCGTTTTAAGGATACAAAAAAGTACAAGGATCAAATACCCCAAGACCTCGCAAGCATTCCACGTCCGCGCATAGGTACCATAGGCGCAGTCGACAGCTATAAATTTGACGCAGAACTTTATAAATACATTGCTCAACAAAATCCAAACTTCTCATTTGTATTAATAGGTCCTATGGGACTAAAAGATAAAAATGCAACCTTGGATAGCATCGGTCTGGGTGGGTTGTCCAACGTGTACTATTTAGGGTCAAGGCCCTACGAGCAAAAATATTTATATATGGCTGGCTTTGACGTAGACATAATCCCCTACGTTATAAGCGACTATACCGTCGGCGGTTGTTTCCCGGTTAAATTTCATGACTCTTTAGCAGCTGGTTTGCCGGTAGTTGTTACGGACTTACCTGCGTATAGCCCTTTTAGAGATGTTTGCTATATTTCAAAGTCTTACACGGAATTTAGCCAGAATATAAAAAAGGCACTTCAGGAAGACACTGACGATAAAATTAAGCAGCGTCAAGAAGTAGCAAGGCAGAATGACTGGGATGGTAAAGTCCAAAAAATGCTCCAGCTTATTCACGATTCTTTGGTCAAATAAGTGCTAAAATCTGATATATGCGTATTTTATACGTCTTAAATTCTGGACAGCCCGGTGGCATGGAGCAACACGTTTTGGATTTGGTGAAGGGGATGCTTTCAAAAGGCCATACTGTTTATGTATGGTGCGCGCAAGGCCCTATTGTTGAATGGTATTCAGGTGCTGGCGCAAAGGTAATTGCGGTTTCTGTCGGTACAGACATAGACTTGCGCTACATTTTCTCACTTCGTAATTTTCTAAAGGCAAATAAAATAGACGTAATGCATGCCCACGAGCTTAAAGTCGTAATTAACGCATTACTCGCCGCATTTTTGGCACGAACAAAAGTTAGAATTTCGCATACACATACCCCTATATCAGAGTGGCGAGTCCCCAATTTCAAAAAACTCATAAATTCAAAAATAAATGCGCTAGTGGTTAATTGGTTGTCTACTAAAGAAATAGCCCTAACACAGTCGCGCCTGCAAATTAAAGCAAAAGAAGGCATACGCACTAATAAATTAGTTGTAATACCAAACTGTCTAGATGTATCAGAATTTAATTTTTCTACAGACCAAAAAAAGCTATCTAGGTCTTATATCCTTGAGAAATATAGTTTACCCCCAGAAAATTTTATTTTCGGAGTTGTAGCTCGTACCAGTGAAGAAAAGGGGCACGAAGTGTTAATTAATGCTTTCGAGGGATTCGTACGCAGGCTCGAAGATCCTACAAAGGCTTCTCTTATACTTGCTGGGGGTGGTCCGCTCGAAGGAAAAGTTCGTGAGCTGGTTTTACAAAAAGGTTTACAAAGTCAAGTAAAAATTACAGGTCGTTTCTCAGCAGAAGACCACAAAAAATATTTTGCCGCCTTTGATTGTTTTGTATTTCCAACCTTGGCGGAGGGTTTTGGCATAGTTTTAACCGAAGCAATGGCTTCTAAACTTCCTGCCGTTGTTTCTGACCTTCCAGTGCTAAAGGAAGTAGGTGGCGACACTATTACTTATTTTAAGACTGGGGACGCTAATGACTTGGAGCAAAAATTGCTAGCTGTCTACCGTAATGTAGATTCATTTTCTCAACTAGCCCAAAGGGCCTATCGCCGAGTACAAGACCTTTTTTCTGTGTCTAAATTTACTGAGTCGTACGAAAAGTTGTATAAGGACCTTTTAGGTTAATCTAATGCGAGTTTTAATGCAGGGAAGATATGGGTTATTAAGCGCTAAAGGCGGAGACCGGGTTCAAATAGAAAATACGGCTGATTGCTTACGTTCGATGGGTGTGTCTGTAGACATTGTAGATTCTGACGTTAGTGATATTTCTTCGTACGATATCGTGCACGTTTTTCAGTTAGACTGGACGCCGGAAACACATTTTTTTGTAAAGCACGCTAAGGCTCAAGGGAAAAAAGTAATCTTATCTCCTATTCATCACAATATAGCTGAAGTAAAAAAGTTTGATGACATATGTGTATATGACTACAGACGCATTTCTAAGTATTTGTTTAGAGACCAACACTCAAGAGATACCTTTAAAAACGTTTACCGAAGTATCTTTACCCCCAAAAAAATGTGGCCCACTATGTATAGTGTTTTTGCCGGTCTGAAAAATATGCATATAGAAACTTTAAAAATGTGCGACACCGTATTGGTTCAAACAGACCTAGAGGCTAGTGATTTAATAAGTACCTATGCTGTAAATATTAAGTGGGTAAAAGTCCCAAATGGGGTAGGGGAGCAGTTTTTGCAATTTGGTAGTCTCGATAACCCATTTGACTTTTCTGACTACATATTTTGTGGGGGGCGTATTGAACCCCGAAAAAACCAGCTAAATCTCATCCAAGCGGTTGCCAAGTTTAGGCAGGAAAATAACTTGGATACTAAACTTGTTTTAGCTGGTAATCCTAGTACATTTAATCATTTAGAATATACCTATAGATTTAAAAAAGCCTTAGTCGATAACCCTTGGGTTGTGCACGTTAACCATATCCCCTATGATCAAATGCCGGCATACTTTAGTTTCGCAAAGGTGTGTGTGAGTGCGAGTTGGTTCGAAACAACCGGACTAACCTTACTCGAGGCCCTCTTTTGTAAAACAAATGCTGTTTCTACAAGCCCTCGTGCAAAGGAAATTTTAGGTGATTATGCTTCATACTGTAGCCCCGAAGATATAGATTCAATTGCACGCGCCATTAAGTTAGAATATTTTAAGGAACGGCCTGTTATAGCTCCCACAATGCGCCAGGAATATACGTGGCAGAATGCCGCAAGTAAGACACTGAGGGTTTATCGGGAGTTACTAAGCTAAATAAGGAGGTTTTTTGCTAAATATGGAAATAGGTATACTTTTTTTAATTTTTATTTTTTCTCTTGTCCTGCTTCACCGAAACCTGAAGTTAGGTATAAATCTATTGCTGATTCTGTCAGTACTATTACACAAGGAACTGTTCAGCATATTTAAATGGGATCTTTTACCCGTAAGGTTTTTTATGCTCGCAATGTTCTTATATTTCTTATACAAGGGTATAGATATTGCCTATAAGAATTGGCGAGTCGGTGTACTTAAAACATTTTTTAAAGACCCATTTGTAATATTACTTTTAGCAATTTGGCTTGTTAGAGGCGTCTCTATTGTTTTTTCAAAAAACATACAGGCTAGTTTGTTGCTGTATGGATTCTTTTCTACCATTGTGGTATTAGGACTTGTACTATATTTTGTTTTCCGAAATCGTAGAGATGACGTTTATGCCCTGGTGAAAAATTATACTTATATTGTTTTTGCACTGAGTTTGTTTGGTTATGTTCAGCTGTTTATTTACACAAAATACCAGTTTATTATTGGAGCCCTTTGGAACGTTCCTGGGCATGTAGCCCGTGTCGGCGCAACCTTTTGGGATGTTAATCACTTTGGGGCTTTGCTGGCTACTTTGTTGCCAGTTTTAGGCGCACGTATTCTTTTTGAAAAAGAGTTAAAAACCAGGATTATAAATGTGGTAATGTTTTTTTCGCTTTGTGGAACCTTACTGCTTACTAGCTCAAGGACTTCTTGGATTGTTGCCCTCGTTTCTTTTATAACTTTTCTACTCGTGATCCTTTATAGATATTTTGGCAAAAAAGGTATAGCCGGTGTTTTATTAGCAATAGTGCTCCTGACTATCCCAATGCTCCACCAGTATTCAATCAAGGATAGTAAATTTAGAGCATATGTTAAACAAAACTTTCATTACCGGTTAGATTCGTTTGCCTCCCACTTTATGCTTTTAACGGGGTCTTACCAAATATTCGAAAAGTATCCGATACTCGGTGGTGGTTACGGTAGTTTTTTTGAGCATTTTAAGACGACTGCAATTTCTTCTACTTTTTTTGCCCGCGATCCCGCCGCTTTAAACACCAGGGTTCCTGCCCATACAATTTGGGGAGAGCTTTTGGCAGAAACCGGTATTTTAGGACTTTCGGTATTTTTACTCTTTTTTATGCTCATACTGCTTACTATTTTGTATAGCAGTCTAACTGCCCTAAATTCTAAGGATTTACTGTTGGGCGCCTCTATGTTTTCGGCTTTGGTTGGTGTTTTTGTGGCGGGTGTTTTTTATTCTTACAATTCCGAATTCTTTTGGATAATAGTGTTTCTTTACTTTACCTACGGGGTTGCTTCTTTGCCACAAGAGTTTAGGTACAAGTATTTGCTTACTCGATTTGTTTCTAATTCCACGTTTATATTAATTAGTATTGTGGTTATTGCCGGAATCTTAATATTTTCCGGGTTGGGCACTACGCACCTTATCCCTTGGGACGAGGCAATTTACGCCAAGGTTGCAAAAAACATGGTGCACAGTGGTGATTATTTAGGTATGACCTGGCAGCCAAATAAGTTGTGGTTCGAAAAACCTCCACTCGGCATTTGGTTTGAATCCATTTTAATGAATATTTGGGGATACGGGAGTTTTGTTGTGCGCTTGCCTTCTGCTGTTTTTGGTTTGCTGACGGTAATTATGACTTTTATTTTTGGAAAATACATGTTTGGAAAGAAAGAAGGATTTATTGCTGCAATTTCCTTATTAACTACCTTTCATTTTTTACAGTACTCACGTTACGCAATGCTAGATGTTATTTTGACTTTCTTTATATCTCTATCTCTGGCCTTGTACTATGTAGCAAAACAGCAGAAAAAAGACTACCTTTGGCTTCTTGCAGGAGCCTCCATAGGTTTTGCGATCTTAACAAAGGGTGTAGTTGGATTTTTACCTTTTGTAATTATTTCTTTATACGAGTTATTTCTCGTTTTTTCCAAGTCTCAATCATTTAGTGGTAGCCTTTTAAAAAACTACCTACGCATGTTTTTTGCATCAGTGTTAGTGTTTTTGCCGTGGCATTTATACATGTATATAAAGTATGGCTATGAAT
>JBPOHY010000160.1:0-6332 GCA_052035055.1 candidate division WWE3 bacterium
ATTAATGGGATTTAAAAAACCCCTCTCCAAATCTAGGTAAATAGGAAAACCCCCGAATATACGCTCAGTCCAAAATGGGAACTCACCGGATTTTAGTTTTTCGCTTAAATAGTATCGCGAGGGCAAGTGAAAACTTGAAACGTCCTTGCCTGAATATAAGAAAATAGCTGGATTCAATACTTTATAAAAAAAACAAAAATAAGTTAAAACAGAAATACAGATAGCTGCTAACAAGTTTTTAGTCATTTTTGAGTCGGTATAAATAAATATTTGGATTTACAAAAAAGTTCCCCGGGTAAGAAATAGCATGCACCTCTACTAAATCGTATAGGTCAAATAGCTCGCTATTTATTTTTTGGGTATCGTAAGAGAACTTATAGGTGTAGTCCCTTTCGGTATTTCGATAAGTTAATTTCCAGGCGTTTGTACCGTGTATTTTTTCTGGGTTTGCCTTTTTTGAATCAACCAAGGAAGTAGATTTACCCCAAACATACTTATTTACTAATACAAAATCCATACTAAATTGATAGGCGAAAAAGGCGATAAAAAGTAAGAAGGGGCCTACGGCGTAATAAAAAAGTCTGCTAACTTTTAAGCTACTGGGCACTGAGCAAAGATATAAAGTGGCAATGGGTATCAGGACTAAGATATATCTATCAAAAAAAGTTTCAGTCAAAATCAAGATAAAGACATAAGCGGCCCCGAGTATCGCAAAAAAATTAATCTTAAGATTTTTAAGGACCAGCATTGATGCTAAATAACCACACAGAGCGAGCTTAGCAGCCAAATCCCAATATTTGTAAAGGTCGTAGTTACCCACAAACTGGTATTTTGTACCATGCAAGCCCCTAGGATAATAGCCAGTGCGTTCAAAAGTATTTTCAAAATATGGAAATTCTCCCCACGATATTTCGTTTGGTTTGAAAATCTGCGACAACCCAATGTATAAGGTTAATGCCAGTATAAAAACTAAAAAGACCTTAATCCTCGATGCAAAAATGCGTTTGAAGTCTACAGACACAATAAACAAGGGACACAAGAATGCAACTAATAATATAAGAACACCCAAGATAAGTGAGTTCGTATAGTCGTTTCTTAGCAAATGAAAGTATTGTAAGCGGGCACCCTCCATAGCGGGCGTAATCGGAAAAAGTGTTTCTAAATAGATAAAGCCAGCTGCGAAAGCGAGTAACGGAAGAACGGCTTGTTTAAACCTCTTTGTAGTGACATAGTAAAGCCCAATACTTAAAGGTATAACCAAACTCACTTGCCTAACAAAAAGACCCAATACATAGGTAACGTAAATTCCTAGCTGGTCTTTTTTTAAGCCTGTGCGCTCATATTGTAAGAAAAAGTGGATACCAAGCAAAAAAAAGAAAACAAAGTAAGTATCGGTCATAAACCCAAGTACCGAATAAAAATTGATCGGGCTAAAGAAAAAGAGCAGAGCTATTACTAATGCTCTTTTATGCGAAAATGAAAAACTAGTAACAAGAATTCGAGCGAGCAACATAAAGTTGAGGGTAGAAAAAACAAGCGTGAGTACAGGCAACTTTTGAATCGTAAAAAATATAGAAAATATGGCCGCAATAATTCCTTGAGAATAAAAGGTCGGACCCAGGTAAGGGTGCAGTGCAAAGTTGCCTAGCATAAACCATTCCACATTTTTGTAATAAACCCAATCGTCATTTTGATAAAAATTTATTTGTAAAGACAACGGCAAAATTAACAAAAACAACAGAACACTGTACACATATATCTTTGCGCTGTCTTTTTTAAAGAAATCAAAATTCATAAATGCCTGCGCGGTCGTCAGCGCACCAGGAACCAACGTACGCTTTTTTACCTACCAAATTATATAAAGCCGATGGATATTCCCTAACATATATAAGCTTATCTAAATTTTTCTTGATTTTTGGAAAGGAATCAATTTTTCTACTTCCATAAATTTTCGGATTTTCAACATAGCGTTCTGCAAAGGAAGCAACTCCATCAACACTATTAAAAAGACTAGTCGGTCTGTCTTCGGTAAAACGCTGTACATAACATAAGTACTCCAACCCTCCAGGCTTGCTTCCAAGTAAACCTGAAAAATCATTTAGTTTAACTGAATACATATACTTGGTGAAAACATCATCTACAGACACTTGGGTTTTATATCCATATATATTATTAATTTGTATGGCTTGAGACCACCTAATGGGAGTCTGCGCAAAAAAGTCTTGGAGCAAGACAGCAGTAATGAGGGTAGTTAACGACAACAAAATATAAGACCCAAGTTTTTGATAACTCGAGACGGCAAAATATGCCAAAAACGCAATTGAGAAAAATAAAGGGAGTAAGTATCTATCGTAAAGGTCATTTCCTAAAATCAAAATAAACAAGTTTCCCATGACGAGTAATGCTAAAAAAAGATTCGCTGGCTGTAGAGTTTTAAACTTTAGGCCAGACTCTTTTAAAACAAGAAATGCATTTATTAAAAGTCCAATTAGTGCAAATGAAATCAAATAGCTAATAGCGTATTTAAAAAGTATATTGTCGAATAGGCTTAAGTTATTCTGAAAATTAGATTTTGCATAAAGCGCCTCAATATATAAAACATTGCCCATCGGGAAAATATCGTATTTAAAGATAGGTATAGCAAGAAAAACGGACCCTAGATACCTAAATATAAGGAGTACCTTGGTAGGTAGTTTTAAAAAAAACCCAAATGGTAAAAAAAAGTAGGTAATATAAATAGGCAAAAAATACAATGCCTGCAATCTCGCAAGTAGGTTTGTAGTTAAAAGCGTTTTACTCAGTAAATCTGGTAACCCTCCCTCGGTTCCCGTTACGGCAAAGCGCGGCCAAATAGCCCAAGTCACTACAAAAACAGACAATAGTAACCCACTAACGAAAAGGTGTTTGTAATTGCGCAAAGTCCGTAAACTGCTAATAAATACACCGACATACAACACTAGACCAACTTGCCGAACCAAAAAAGAAAAGCCACAAAATAAAGTTCCCAGCAATAAATATTCAATTTTTTTATCTTTTAAATAAATTAGATAAAAATAAACAGACCAGACGTAGAAAAGTAAAAATGATATTTCCGTCATAAATGTAAAAGACGATATAAGTAACAGTGGATTAAGAACTAAAAGCAGAAAGTACGGAGTTCGTAGTTTAGAGCTAAAAGGTAGAAGCGCGCCAAGAACCTTATAAATGCCTACAAACAAAAAAATAGTTTGGGTCATGGTAAGGAGGCGCAGTGTCAAAAAAGAAACACCAAATAGCTTAGTCCATAAAAAACCTAAAGCTACGTGCAGTATTATGGATGGGTCAATCTGGGAATTTATTCTATACTCACCACTTGCAAATGCTTCAACCTGACGTCTATAAACCCAGTCATCATTTATTGAAAATTCACCAAACGGGCTAACAAAAATTATCAGCAAAAGATAAATGATTATTGCAATGAGTAGGGGGCTTCGAAAAAGTGCTTTTAGGGGTGCCATATATGAAAGCCATCCTTCCATATTAATAAGTAGAAAAAGTAAAATCCCCAAAACCCAGCCGCAATAAAAGCAGACAGGATAAAACCAACCTCTTTTGATTTAGAGCTTGTACCCTGATATACGCCAACAAGTAATAGTGGTAAAAACCACAACAAATAGGTTCTGTTTAGAACAGGTGTAAACAAATAAAACGGCACAAAAGCCAAGGCAGCCAACAGATATTTATTTGTGATAATTTTTTTATAGTAGAACAGTACAATTAACAGCCAGCCACCAAAGCTTGCGAGTGCTGTATAGGTTTTGAATGAAATAATTCTAAACAACTCAATATCGTAAAAGTAACTAATAAAAAACAAAAATGGCCTGCCCTGCACAATTCTGTCGCTATGAACAAGCAAAGAACCTCTGATATAGGTGGCAAAGTCGTCAATATTAAACAAAAATGGCGAACTAACAATAAGTCCCACAATGCCAGCGGCAGCCAAAAACGTAAGCTTATTCTTTGATTTAATAAAAAATAATGGCAAAAGTAGAACCGGGAAGGTTTTTAGCGCTATAGAAAGGGCAAACAAGCTTCCGGCCAACACATCATCTTTTTCTAAATAGAACAAAGCCGCAAGCATAAAAAACACCGGTAGTGGATCGCTATATACATAGTTCTGCTTAAGATAAAAATAGGGATTAAAGAACCATGTGAGCAAAGAGACAACCGAAAATACAAACATGCCTACCTCACTGGTACCAAATCTTTTATTTTTTATAATGTTAATCATCAGCAACCCAACTCCCAAGTCTCCCAACAACACGGGTATTTTTTGTAGATAAGGCAGTAGCCAACCAAACTTTAGCATGAGCAAATAGCAAAAGGCGTAGATGTATAAAAACATCGGTAAATATGCGAAACCATGATCGCCCGGGTCATCTTTGTTTTCATACGAAGCAATTGTACGAGTGTACGGATTACGCCCCTCTAGTAGGTCAACTGCGCTTTGCTGGTAGGCGTTGATGTCTTTTCCAGTATCAGAAAAAACAATAACTCGCTGGTACGCGGCAACACAAAACAAAATCGTGTATACAAGGATTTGAAACTTTTTATTAGCTAATAACCTCATGTGTTATTATATTAACAGTATGGCATTTGAACTTCCAAAGTTATCCTACGAATACAATGCGCTAGAGCCTTACATAGACGCGCAAACAATGGAAATACATCACACAAAGCATCACCAAACTTACATCACAAATCTAAATAACGCTCTCCAGCAAATACCAGAAGTGAGTATGACGTTAGAGGAGATGTTGCTAAACATCGGCCAAATCCCAGAACAAGTGAGAACTGCTATAAAAAATAACGCTGGCGGACATCATAATCATTCTCTGTTTTGGGATAGCATGACCCCTGGGGGAGCTAGCTCACCAGTAGGAGATCTAGAAACAAAAATGGGCTCAACTTTTGGGTCCTTTTCGGAATTTAAAGAGTTATTAAGCAAGGAGGCTATGTCCAGGTTTGGTAGCGGATGGGCTTGGCTTAGCGTAGAAAAAAGTACAAACTCTTTGAGGCTGCACTCAACGCCTAATCAGGACTCGCCATTGATGGAGGGTTTATTCCCAATATTAGGTTTAGACGTCTGGGAGCACGCATATTACCTTAAATATCAAAATAAAAGAGTCGATTATGTTCAGAATTGGTTCAATCTGGTAAACTGGGATATAGTTCTCAATAACTACAAAAAGGTTATGGAGACAACTGTCTAATGTCATTTTTTACTAAAGCCACAAATTGGATAAAAGCCAACAAATTATCTTCTTTTTTAATTGCTTTATTCGTCTTTTTTATATTAAAAAACAACTCGACCGGACACCTACTAGGACCAGTATCCCGTAATACGATGTACGAAAGCTTTGATGCGTCTGATTCCTTTATGGGTGTGAGTTCTGTTGGGCAGGGAATTGGTGGTATGGGGGGCAAAATGCAAGCGATGCCCATATATTCCGAAGCCGCCCCAAGACCAGACATTCAGGATAGAATGGTAATAACTGACTCAAGCCTATCTTTATTAGTAAAAGATGTTAGAACTACGGTGAAACAGATTCAGGATAAAACTAACGAGTTAAAAGGCTATACCGTAAGCACTCATATAAATCAGCCTGAGTTTGGAGCAAGCGGTTACATGACAATAAGAGTGCCTAATACCTCGTTACCCCAAACCCTAGAGTTCTTACGTAGCCAAGCGATAAAAGTAGTCTCCGAAAATATGTCGGGTCGCGACATAACTGACGAGTACGAGGATATACAAGCTAAACTGGATAGATACCAGACAACACTACTAAAATTCGAAGCCATAATGGAAAGAACCGAAAATGTGGATGAAATTCTTAGAGTTCAGAACGAAATTATAAATGTACAAAGCCAAATAGATGCGTTAAAGGGACGCGTTGCTTATTTACAAGGTTCCTCAGCTTCTACCTTAATTACAATAAATCTGTCGACCGATGAACTCGGACTGCCTTACGCTCCAGCCGAAGGTTGGCGCCCTGAGGTAGTCTTTAAACAAGCCGTGAGAGGTTTGCTGGTAAATTTAAGATCACTAGGCAATATGAGTATATGGCTTATAGTGTACTCTCCGCTAATAGTTGGTATAATATTGGCATACAAACTGTTTAGAACGCTTACAACAAGAAAATCTCTAAAAAAATAAAAATCTAATCGGAGGAGAAGATGACACTTAAAGTTATTGTGAAGAAACGTCCTGTTTCATCCAGTAATCCAATACTGGTAGCTACGCTTAAGCAAGCTTTCGCAAACGGGTCTTTAACAACGATGGCAGTTTGTGA
>JBPOHY010000089.1:0-4705 GCA_052035055.1 candidate division WWE3 bacterium
ATTTGTACTAACCCAGTAACATCCCTAATAATTAAAAAGGCTATTTTCCCTTGATTCCTAATAGCCTGCACGAAACCTTTAATCGTGACGGTTTCGCCAACTTTTTGACTTAAATCTTTTGTATAAGTTCTTTGCATAAATCCTTAATAGCTGATAAAAGGCCAAAAAGCCCTCACCAGACTACCAAAACTTGATAATCTAATGAGGGCGTTTTATATTGCAAAAGCGCGATACCACCTCAATTTACTTTTTTGTTACCAAAAAAGCCTTAACAACCAAAAGGTTTTGGTCGTAGCTGTAACGGGCTATCCCGTGGGAGTCTACGTCCGAGTGAAACGAGGAGGGTAGCGAAGCCTTTAGGCTTAGCGTTTTTCTTGTTTCAACAATGGATTTCTTTCCCAAGCTCGCCTGTGTTTTCAGGGTCATCGCTTATGAAGAGAAATTAACATTTGCGGCAGTGCAAGTCAATAGAACAAAAAGGCCATTCACCAGTGCTTAATAAATAGTGAACGGCCTCAGGATGGAGTTTATTTCATTATCTGGGACATGAATCTACCGGGCATGTGTAAAGCCAAATGCCGTATACGATAAGATCTCTTTCGGTAAACTCAAAGTCCACAATCCGTAAGTTTGGATTGTCAATTTCCCAATTATAAACAGCCAATTTAATAACCTCAACATAGCCGGAATCACTTGCATAAGCGGGAGGGCTAATAGAAATGTAAGCCATATTACCATCAATTGCAGGCATGTTGTCCGCAACTATAACACTATCAGCTGGTGGGTATGCTGGGGGTGCATTAACTGCACACGAAACAATAATAAATGCAAATATCAGTAGCCCTACTCTATACCACTTTTTTGATTTCATGAATTACTCCTTTCGCGTAGCGATTTGGAATATTATAGGTTATACGATGCAGTTAGTCAATGATACGCTGAGGAATTATGACTTATTAATATCTTTCACTACCAAATCAACATAAGTTTGCCCGTTATAGTTGTTTTCTTTAAGATTGTAAGCTAGATCAATTTTGTCACCAACGACAATATTAAATCCCTTATCCGCAAGGATATCCTTAGCTCCAAACCATATCGCTTTGCAAAAGTTTTTACCGTCAAAAAGTCTTAAAGACAAATGTTTACCTTCCCTACCCACAAAACTAACCGAGGTTACACCAACGTCAAAACTAGCAAATACCGGTTCCCTATTCCCTAAACCAAAGGGTTTTAGCAAAGACATATCGTCTAATAATGTGGGTTTTATTATTTCGAGTGGGATTTTTAGGTCAACCTCTAGCGTGGGCACCAAAAGTTCTTCCGAAATGGCACCCGCGGCGTGTGCTAAAAGTTTATCTTGCAACACTGGAATATTTTCTTTTTTAATACTAAAGCCAGCTGCCATCGGGTGCCCTCCAACATTTTCAAATAATTCCTCAAATACTCTGAGCATTTCTATAATGTTTATCCCAGGAACGGATCGCACAGATCCCTTGGCGACCTCATCGGCGGTCGAAATTACAATGGCAGGGCGGTAATACTTTTGAGCAAGTTTTGCCGCCACCAAACCAATAACTCCTTCATGATAGTCCGCACCATAAGAAATAATTATTTTGGGAAGCTCCACATTTGACGCCACCGAGGCCATTTCGTACATTTGTAATGTCTTGTCCTGCCTACCTGTGTTAATTTCATTGAGGGCATGGGCGAGTTCCAAAGCTTGGACCTCATCTTCGGCCAGTAGTAGCTCCAACGACTTTGTCGCGTCTATTAACCGTCCACTCGCATTTAATCTCGGTCCCAAAACCCACCCCAACTCGTAGGTGGTCACTTCGTTAGTCAATTTGCCGGATAATTCCAATAACTTTTTTAATCCCAGGGGCATTTGACTATTCATTTTTTCGAGGCCAAACTTAACAATGGACCTATTAAAATCAATTAGCGGCTGCAAGTCTGTAACGGTAGCTAACGCACAATACGCTAGTTCGTCTTCAACCTCCGAACATAACGCCCTACTAAGTAACCACGATATCGTAGAACCAACAATTTGGTCGTACCATAAAATACAGTCTGCATCCGGTAATATATCTGGTTTTTGGTGGTGATCAGTAATAATAACCCTGTGACCCAAAGACTTTGCGTATGCAACGTCTTCAACAGAGGTAATACCGCTGTCAACCGTAATAAAAAGCACGTTTTGTGGATTCTCAAATTTTTGTAAAATGGCGTCGATAGATTTTTTTGAAAAGCCATAACCGTGTTCAAATCTATTGGGCAAAAACGCGCTGGCGTTTGGATAGTTGAGCCTTTTATTGAGCGTGGTAAATAATATTCGAGTGGCACATATACCGTCCACATCGTAGTCCCCGTGTATAACAATTGGCATATTTGCACTCATTGCATCTTGAATTATTTGGCAACAGTTATTTAGTGAGGTAAGAAATTCGGCTGGCAAGTTTTGTATCCAATAAGAAACGGGTTTGGGATTTAAAAAAGCGTCGGACTCTAAACCACGGGATTGCAAGATGAAATCTAGCAAGCTTGTCCCCGCCACATAATTAGTTTGAACATTCCATTTCATTCAGAGATTATAGCAGGCCCCGCTGGTGCGGCGTAGCAGGCCCCGCTGGTGCGGCGTAACAGAGGCATGCAGTAGCGTGGGGCAACCCCCGCGGTGTGGCAGCGTAACCGAGACAAATTATAAGACCTGTAGTAGAATCAGAAAAACTGAGATATAAGGAGCCATCATGAACGAAAATTTGCTGTTAACTATTGGAAACATTGCGGCATTACTTGGAATGGTAGCGGTTACCAACATACTTGCCCTTGTGATTTATGCGACAAGCAAAACAATACAGGCAAGAATCAACAAAAAAATTACCAAAGTCGAGCTAGTTAAATCCACAATGGTACGCATCTGCGTGATAACCACCGCGGCAACTGTAGGAAGCACATTAGCACAACAATTAAGCCCCGGCTTGGGTGTTAGACAAACTTTATGGGTAGGCTTTGCTTTTGCTGTCGTAACTTATATTTTTTTGGAATTGGTAAAAGCGGTGATCGCAAAGTTGCGCGAGGTTTTTAAAAGACCGTGAGAGTCAAAAAGGAACGTGGAGGCCTATGTAAAATATACAACGCCTCCTTTTTTTTATATAAAAGCACAAAATTCTTCTTCGTCACCAATAAGCATGCACCTGCTTTGAATCAATATTTTCGAGACAAAGTGGTCATTTTTTCTTTTCCTAAAAACAAAATCAGTTTCATTCATGACTGTGTAATTTAATTCCTTGTCCATCTCGCGCTCAGCTGCATTAATTATGCGTTTTAGGGCGTCCAGGTCTATATTGTGCCCAACTATAAATAGGTCCACATCCAATACAGTAGACTTTCGACCACGCAAAAATGCGTTTGATAAGACGGCAAATTTAACATTTCCTATTTCCTTAGTGTGCTTTAACAAAGTCTTGGCCAAAATCCCCTCCTTAGCCATCAATGCAAGCAAATCTGGATAAAATATATTAGAAGGGTCTGCAGTGTAGTAAATACGGTTGCCGCTCTGTCTTTTTCGCAACAAGCCTATTTTGTTTAATTTTAATAATTCGCGTCTAACTGCATTTATTTCTGCCTCAACGCTGCGCACAACCGCCCGAACATGGAATTGCTTATCCGGGTTATTTAGAAATAACCCTAAAATATTAATTCTTACTTCTGAAACAAATAAATCTTTAAGCATAATTTAGAAGGGCAGTGTATTTTATCCGTTAAACGGTATAACTATACAATTTTGCAGTATAGCATTAATTATATACGACTTGGGCAGTGTTTCTATCTGGAACTACGCTAATCCAAAACTTCCCCCGATTAAACTCCAGAGGCTTACCATTTGTGTCATAAAACAATGTTCTCGAATCCCGTTCGGCCTTAGACCACGTAACTTCTATTACTTTACCATCTATAAATACTAGCCCTTTACCACTGCCAATCAATTCGTAAGTCAATCTACTCTTATCGTCTCCCTCAACCGGAGCTTCTGTTACAAACTGTACAATTAGGTTTTTGACCTCAATCTGCTCTTTTGTTTCTTGATCCAAGTGGGCTAGCGGAGCATCATTCTCATCATAACCCATAAATCTTAAATACGTATTGGTTTCTGGTTTGTATTTAAATGCTGCCGTAAAGTCACCTGGATACCAAAAGTCTACAGTAATGTCTTTAGCATCAGGAAAGGAATTATATTTATTCATATCATCCTTAAAAAGCCAAGCCTCAAACTCCCTAGTGCCCTCCCAACCAAGCGTTGCACCTACCTCGCGCAGTTCCTTACCATTGGTATACGCAGTGTGTTCTATAGCAACATCTCGGGGGTTATCACGCCAAAAAGTTCCGCCTCCACGACCCAAGCTCCTAACCGGCCATGTTTCAATTGCTTCTAAAGCCTGCGGCGACCAACCTATGTGCATAATCATCGCATCCCCTAATTCTTTTACTAACACTAAATAATATTCACGCGTGCTTCTGACCGGTCCTATTTTTTCGGGGGTATTGGTTAAGAAAAAGGATAAAAACCTTGTTATTCCACCTTCAGCAACTATCTCATATATAACGTCAGCATATATAAGGCCTGACTGGGGGCGTGCATCCACATGGTTATTAACCATAACGCCTAAAGGACGTAGGTCCTTCCACGAGGCAGATTCCTCTTCGG
>JBPOHY010000120.1:0-6854 GCA_052035055.1 candidate division WWE3 bacterium
TGCTTGCGAAGCATTATTTGGAGGGGGTACCACCCAAAATAGAAGCGCGTGATGTACGCACGTATTGGGCACTCCTGATAGAGAAATACAAAAAGTAGTAGTTTAAGAAGACCAAGAGCAAATCAAAAGTTTTGCTTAAGGTCCTTTTTTTTGGCAAATTATTCCCAGCTAAAATTATTCCTATCGACTTCCTCTCTATCCAAAAAGCTATCAATATCTTGGTTTAGTTGCGTACGCCCTGTAACTCCAAAACTCTTTTGTTTAAAGCCAGTAGAACCAATACCCACATTTTCGATGAGGTTTTTTGGAATTTCAAACAAAAACCTACTTGGGGCATTAGATTGCCTATTACCAAAGTACAACCTGCTATCCGCATGCGTCAGGTATAAGTTTTCCTTGGCGCGTGTGATTGCCACATAACATAACCTACGTTCTTCCTCTAGCTGGTCTTTTTCCATCAAGGATTGCATATGTGGAAATAAACCTTCTTCCATACCTATCATAAAGACTGTTGGGAACTCTAAGCCTTTGGCAGCATGAACAGTCATAAGAGTAATTGCATTAACTTGATCAGGCTTTGCTTTATTAGAACTCTCTATTAAGGCTACATTTTCCAAAAATGCCTCTAAGTCTGGAAATTCGGTAGCAACAGATTTGAGTTCATTAATGTTTTCGGCACGAACTTTGCCCTCGTCTGTACCATCATTGAGCCATTCTAAGTATTTTGTGTCGCGTAACACCTCATCCATTAGCTCCTGCGTAGAATAGGTTTCTCGCTGAGATATCCATTTGGTAATCGGCAGCTGCGCTTTTGTTTCGATTGCGACCAAATGCCAATCTTGGGCAGCTAGTGCCTCGGCAGACTTTTGTCCGATACCACGCGGGGGCGTGTTAATTATGCGTTCCCAAGAAACCGAGTCTTTAGGATTATGGATCACCCGCAAGTATGCGATTACATCTTTTACTTCTTTGCGCGAATAAAATCTCATACCCCCCACTATTTTGTATGGAATGTTATTTTTTATTAAGTGCTCTTCCAAATTTCGGGATTGGGCGTTAGTTCGGTACAGCACAGCGATATCTTTGTATAAAGCACCATTTTTTAGGTGATCCGAAATCTTTTCAACGACAAACTGTGCCTCCTCGTACTCTGTTGGGGCATAGTAAGAAATTAGGGGCGCACCTACCCCATTCTCTGTCCAAAGCTCCAGTGCAATATGTGTAGAGTTGTTTTTTATAACCCCCGTGGCCGCGTCGAGTATATTTTGTGACGATCTATAATTTCTTGCTAGGTTATAAACCTTAGCGTCACTATAATCTGTTTGGAAAGTTAGAATGTTACGATAATTAGCCCCCCTAAAACTGTAGATTGCCTGGGACATGTCCCCTACAACGTAAATATTTCTGTGCTTTTGAGCTAACAACTTAGCGAAGACATACTGGACTTTATTGGTATCTTGGTATTCATCTACCATTATGTATTGAAATTGGTTTTGGTATTTTTCGAGCACTTGAGGTACTTCAGTAAAAAGGGCCACGGTTTCGCATAACAAGTCGTCAAAGTCTAAAGCGACATTGTTTTTTAATCTTTTTTGATACTCGTAATAGATTTTGGCTACTGTTTTTTGAAAGTAACCATAGGCAAATCCCTCGTACTGTGCGGGCGAAATTAGCTCAGACTTCGCACTCGAAATCGCGGACAGAACCCCATGTGGTTTTATCTTTTTAATATCAATACCAAAATCTTTAATAATGTGCTTAATTAAATCAACAGAATCATCCGTGTCATAAATAACATACGAGGCTGGAATACCGATGTTAAAACCATCTTTACGTAAAATTCTGGCGCAAATAGAATGAAAGGTACCACCCCAAGATAACGCAGCGTGTTGACCTAGCAAAGAAGACACGCGGTCCCTCATTTCTTTTGCGGCTTTATTAGTAAAGGTTACACACAAAATATTGGTTTCATGGACGTTATGATTTTTGACCAAATTGGCAACGCGGTAGGTCAAAACACGAGTTTTTCCACTACCTGGGCCGGCCACCACAAGAGCTGGACCGCCTACATGTTTAGCTGCCTCTAATTGTTGGGGATTTAAATTCTCAAACACATGTGAATTCTAACACGGCGAATTAAGTTACTTATTTATTCTTAAGAAGGCATTCCTGCATTACTGGCGTTAAAGTCCAACCACATTTGCCATCCTCTTGTACCTCGCAGGTAGCGTCTTGATAACAAGCAAATTCCTCTTTAAAAACACACGTTGTGGCTACATCAGGCGTTTTAGGATCAAGACAAAGCTCGCCACTACATCCTGCAATTTTACATGTAACAACTTCGGGCGTAGGTGTGGGGACGGTGACGGTACCTTCGATCGCCACTAACTGATTTTTATACCAAAAGGAAAACAAAACACCTCCTATTAGGAATACGGACATGATGACAAAAACATATTTTGAGGTCTTTAGGTAGTTACTCACGCCTAAAGTATAGCAGCAAAGTGTGGTTAAATAGAGTGTATGCTTAAGCTTATGCTATTAGGATTAACAATTTTGCTCGCCGTATTGCTCATATTTTTGCTAGCCCCCTCTAAAAAGTTTAACCCTGTAGGTCTGCCGACTAAAGATATAAAAGTTAGCGGACACACTGTACATGTAGAAATAGCAAATACAAACAAAACTAGACAAATTGGGTTGATGAACAGGGATAGTATGCCGGCGCAAAATGGCATGCTATTTGCGTTTGATCGGGAAGGCATTTATACAATTTGGATGAAAAATACTCGGATTCCTCTAGACATAATCTGGATAGATAGCGCCTACAAAATAGTTTATATAAAGGAGAATGCACAACCTTGCAAAAATATAAATTGCGAAATATATGCTCCTACTAAAAAAGCGCGGTACGTTTTGGAAACCAATGCGGGGTGGGTGCAAAAGCACGGTGTCGCACTGATGGATAGCGTAGAAATATAGAATGACAGGTATGATAATATAGTATGTGCAAACAGGTATTTATTTATGAAAGATAACTCAATATGTTAACACTAATAGATTTTTATGCTGACTGGTGCGGTCCTTGTAGAGTAATGATTCCTATACTCGAAGATATAGAAAAGCAGTACGCGGGCAAAGTCACAGTTAAGCGCGTGAACGTGGAAGAAGATCCAAGTGCACAGCAATACAATATCTTTAATATCCCAACATTTGTTATTTTGAAAGACGGCAAAGAAATAGACCGAAAACTTGGAGCGATGCCTAAAGATATAATGACTAAGTGGGTAGATAGTCATTTGCAGCAATAAATATATGTCTATAAAAATAGCTATTAATGGTTTTGGAAGAATAGGCCGCTGTGCTTTTAAGATTCTGTCAGACATCCCAAATATTGAAGTTGTAGCAATAAACGATTTATCCAGCGCTAGAGTTTTAGCTCACTTATTAAAATACGATTCATCTTATGGAACTTATGCAAAAAAAGTTGAAGTGGTAGAAGATGGCCAAACAGTAACAACCGAAGGACAAACGCCAACAAACGATCATTTTGTAGAAATAGCCGCTAAAGAAAACTACTTAGTTGTAGATGGTAAAAAAACACTGATAGTGGCCGAAAAAGACCCTGCGAACCTTCCTTGGGGACGGTTGGAGGTGGACGTGGTCTTAGAATGTACGGGTAGATTTACAAAGGACGATGCTGCCCTTGCACACATTGCCGCAGGTGCAAAAAAAGTAGTGGTCTCCGCACCTACCAAAGGAGGCACTATTCAAATGTTTTTACGCGGTGTGAATGAAGATCAGTACTTAGGACAAAATGCGATTGCCAATGCGTCCTGTACGACAAACAACGTTGCACCGGTCATGTCGGTCATGCATAAAAACTTTGGTGTTTTAAAATCCATAATGACAACGGTACACGCGGTAACTGCCGAACAAAACATAGTAGACTCGGCTCCCCCAGGACTACATGCCGACCTACGAAGAGCCCGTTCCGCCTTAACAAATATAGTCCCAACAACTACTGGTGCAGCAATTGCAGTCACGGAAACACTCACAGAATTAAAAAATAAGTTCGACGGAATAGCGATTAGAGTTCCGGTTTTAGTTGGATCTTTGAGTGATGTGACAATGCTAGTTCAAAAGAAAACCACAATAGAAGAAGTAAATCAGGCATTTATAGAAGCTGCAAAAATGCCCCAATATAAAGGAGTACTCGATGTGGCTTATGAACCTTTAGTTTCGAGTGACATTGTCCAAAGTCCTTTATCGGCAATTGTGGATTTAAGTATGACAAAAGTTGTGGATGGGGATTTGATAAAAATTCTAGCCTGGTACGATAACGAATGGGGTTATAGCAACAGGCTAGTTGAGATGGCACTTTTGGGCGTAAGTTCCTGATGGCAGATT
The DNA here is from genome assembly GCA_052035055.1 of candidate division WWE3 bacterium. Classification (GTDB taxonomy): domain Bacteria; phylum Patescibacteriota; class WWE3; order UBA101185; family UBA10185; genus JBPOHY01. Next base: position 4,408 of record JBPOHY010000120.1, read on the forward strand.
AGTAAAAAGCAAAAGCTGAAGTAAGAAAACCGCCCCATCAACACCCGCCAAAGATGCTCTACTCAAAAAAAAGAACCCCACCAAACAACCTATTGTACAAAGTATTACACTCGACAATATAAGTAATGCGAGCGCAAACTGCAAATCGTGATCGCGCTCAATCTCTCCAAAAAAAGCATCCGAGTCCCTAAGTTCCAAAAGCGCATCTACTCGCTTACGCGTTCCAGGGAACATACCAAACAAAAACCCATAAATTCTATACATAGCTCAAACTAACCAAACTAACATAATACCTCCGTTTGATAGAACAGTGTAAAAAATACGCATGTGCGTTGTTGTGAATCGAGCGCCTTTTAGCATAAAGACCCAAATCAAAGGCAAAAGTAGCCCTCTATGCGGAAGGCAAACAACAACAATATGCTAAAATAAGCTAGCAATGGCAAAAAGATTAACTATAGCCTTTCCAGAAAAATGCATTGGGTGTGAACTGTGCGTTTTAGAAACGCAAAGACAGCTAAAACTGGTAGGGTTAGAAGGGGCACTTATACGCATTTTTAGATCTAAAAAGGATGACAAAGCCTTTTTAGAATACTCTATCTCAATGGATCCACACGTTAATGAGCTCAACATTGAAAAGATAAAAAAAATATGTCCAACAGGCGTGTTTGAAATTAGCGAAACTGCGCAAGGAGATGACCATGATGGACTTACAAGCTAAGAGAATTCTACATATAAACCTCGAAAGGCAGCACGGCGAGATGAAAACATATCCTGACCTCACAAAGTATATTGGAGGTGTTGGCGTAGGGCTCAAACTTTTAGAAACACACTTTGACGCAGACCCACTAGTCATCTCAGTAGGACCCCTAAATGGATTTTTTCCCTACGCATCAAAAACATCACTTGTTCTTAGGGACGACAAAGGCGTAGAGGACTTATATATAGGGGGCACGCTCTCAACACGTATACGATTTGCTGGGCTTGACTCAATTATCATAACCGGAAAAGCACCTGGTAAAACCTTAATTAACATACAAAACGATACTGTAAGCTTTATACCCCTAACACACGATATAAACATAGACACCTTTGGACTCCCGGGAAAAAGGAGTGCTATTAGGGTTGACGATAAAAAGGCTGTGCTAGATAACTATTTTGAAACTCCAGAATACTTTTTAAATAAAAAACTAAGGCTTAAAAATATAGGCGCAATAGTGCTGACTGGTACCAAAGTATCGCAAGTGAAGGATTGGGATAAATACAAGACTTTATATGCTCAGATTCTAGAAAGAGCAAATCTGGTAACGGTAGACAGTGGATTTTTCCCAGCCTGCTCAGGATGCCCAAAAGGGTGTAGTAAATCCAAAGACGGCGAGCTCGGGGGGAATGTGTTACTCCATAGTTTAGTTGCATGTGGCTTTGCCGAAAATATATATTCTGACATAAGTACCATATTTTCTTGCCTAAACACCTTAGGTTACGAATATACGCACGAAGATATAGAAAATTTACCACTACATATACAAGAAGTTCTAAATAACTTATCGGAAAGAGTAATCTAAACTATAATACTTGATATGAAATATATAATCGCAAACTGGAAAATGAATATGAATCTAAGCGACATTACTACTTGGTTTAGTGATTTTGGTACACAAAGTGAAAGCGATAAAAAAATTATATTGGCACCGTCAGCTATACACCTGGACGCAGTACACAAAAAGGCCTTTGAGCACCAGATAGAGGTCTCCGCACAAGATATTTCGATACATAAAAAAGGCGCACATACTGGCGATATTGGGGCGTTCCAGTTAAGAGATTTTTGTAAATACTGCATCTTGGGACATACCGAAACAGGAGATAGCTTAGAAAGCGTCCGCCAAAAGTATACACAATGTTTGGAATATGGATTAATACCCATTGTATGCTTTGCCAACTACCATGAGGCAAAAAATTACATCTTTGATTCCTGTTTGCTTTGCTGGGAAGATCCAAAAAACATATCAGCTGGGGGCGTCTACAAGGAAACCGACTTTGGGGAAATAGAAAAGTCTTTGGGGTTTATAAAGCAACAAATTCCAGCAGGACAAACACTACTATACGGGGGATCAGTCAATGAAAAAAACATTGATAAATTAGCCAAGATAAGTACAATTGACGGAGTCCTTGTAGGAAATGCAAGCCTTTCCCCAAGCAGTTTTATAAATATCATACGAGCTTTAAATTAAATCTATGCAATACTCCCTAGTTAGAGGAACACAAGATACGCCCAAATTGTCAAAGAACAACAAGCCTAAATCGCGCAAGAAAATGGTTTTTACCCTGGCGCTACTGATTGCACTGGCAGCAATTATTTCTGTTGCTACTAAAAACAAAAATATATTCGACCCGGTTTCGATAGTTGCAACAGTTGCCGCGAGTGAATTAAAAGAAGACGGTGGAAGAAC
>JBPOHY010000102.1:0-5079 GCA_052035055.1 candidate division WWE3 bacterium
TTGCCGCTATCCCAGTTAATAACGTTGTAAAGGTTTGAGTAACTTGACCTACTGTCTCTAAAATGTCTGCTTGTGAAGAAATAGAAAAATCAGCATCCTCTGGAGTTTTTAGTCCATGGCGTTCAAGTAGTAGCCAACCTAACTGATTTTCTGCCGCGTCCATTTGGGTTTCATTTTTTGCGCCAACATAAATAGAAGTAACATGCTTTGCACCAAACAGCACATTTTGAGCTGTAGATAGGGGAATATAAATAGCACTGCTTGACCTGCCAAATCCAGACTGACTTTCGGTTACACCTGTAACCGTAAATGTGTTTCCATTGATTCTTATTACTTCGCCAATTGGATTAGTTACCCCCTCCATAAGTTCATCTACAACATCCTGGCTAACAACTGCGCTTTTTCTAACTAATAAATTATCTTGCTCAGTAATTTGTTGCCCAAGCAAAAGCTCAATATTTCTTAACTCAAAATAATCCTCTGTAACGCCTTCAATTTGAATATTGTCATTATTTGCAGCATATGTAACTTGAGAATTTGCAGAATATACGGCAGCAACCTTATCTATTGTTGTAAGTCTTTGCGAGTTTGCAATAGCCTTAGCATCATCATTAGTGAGTGTTGTTACACCACTATTTGAGTTTCTAACAAAACCAAAGCTCTGTTGTGCTCCTGGGGAAACAGTAAGTAAATTAGCTCCTAGAGATTGAATGTTTGCTGTAACACTTTGTTGGCTGGCTTGGCCAAGTGTCATTAATGCAATTACAGAGCCAATTCCAATAATTATGCCTAAAGCAGATAAACCTGTTCTTAGTCTATTGGTTGTTAAAACTGAAATACTTTCCTCAAAGAGTTCAATTATTTGCATGTAGAGCTCCTTTAAGTTCGTTTCTTATATCGCCCTTGCTTTTATCGCTTACAATTTTTCCATCAACTATTGTGATTATTCTTTTTGCCCTAGCTGCTATTGCATCTTCATGTGTAATAACAATAACTGTGTGTCCTTCTTCATTTAACTTATCAAATATATCCATTATTTCGGCACTTTGCTTAGTGGGTAAATTACCTGTCGGTTCATCTGCCAATAAAATACTTGGATTCATAGCCAAAGCACGTGCTATTGCGACTCTTTGTTTTTGGCCGCCAGAGAGTTGGTTTGGTTGATTATTAAGCTTGTCTTCTAAGTCCACAGACTTTAAAGCTTCAATTGCGCGTAGGTGTCGTTCTTTTTTTGGAATTCCTGCATACATCATGGGGAGTGCTACATTTTTTAGTGCCGAACTTCTTGCTAGTAGATTGTAGGCTTGAAAAACAAAGCCAATTTCTTTATTTCTAATTTCAGCCAACGAGTCGTCATTCATGTGTTCAATGTTGGTGTTATTTAGTAGGTATTCGCCAGATGAGGGAATATCAAGGGCGCCTAGTATGTGTATTAGTGTTGATTTACCAGAGCCCGAGGGACCAATGATCGCAACAAATTCACCTTTCTCGATTTTAAAACTAATATCATTTAGGGCGACAGTTTTGTCAGTGCCGTTTTCATAAATCTTAGACACATTTTTAACTTCTAACACTTTTTATCTCCTTCCACTGCCAAAAGGTAATATAGTTCTATTTCCACCTGCCCTTTGTTCGCTATCAGAGGTAAAACCAGTCGTTGGTAACGTGTTTATCTGAACCACCGCACCTTCTTCAATTCCAGATAAAATTTCAGTATTTTCATTAGTTGAGATTCCAGTTTTCACCTCTACTGGTTTTGAGGCATTTCCCTCAACAACGTTCACAATTGTTTTTCCTTGAACTGAATTTATAGCTGCACTTGGAACATATAGCACGTTTGCTTTTTCTTGGATTATTATTTCGGCATCTATGCCCATATTTGGAAGAACTAAATCTGATGCTTCCTCAAACTTAACTATTACGGGGTAGTTTGATACCCCACTTGATGCTGTGCCAATTTTATCTATACCTACAATTGTTCCCATAAATATTTTATCGGCATCGCTATTAAGAGTAAGTTTAGCTTTTTGTCCCACCTTTACTTTATTTATATCTACCTCTGTTATGTTTAATGTGGCTATAGGTGTACCGTCGTTCTTTATTGAAGCTACTGTAGCAGAGGTTCTTTCTGATAGTGAGTTTGTTATGTCCATACCTTCGACAACTACTATATTTGCAACTGTGCCGCTGCCTGGTGCAACGATAGTAGGGGATTGAGCTTGATACGTTAGCCATGCTTTATTTAGTGCTATTTGTTTTTGACTAATTTCACTAAGTTGATTGTCATAATTGGCTTGTGCTGTTTCAACTGTGTTTTCGGCTATTGTGTAGGATATTCTTTCATCATGAGATTGATAGCTGTTGGACTCCTTTTCGTCTTGAAAAGTTTCTTTTGCAGTTATAAGTGTAGATTCAAGTGATAGTAAACTGTCTTTAGAGCTTTCCAAAGCATTCTTTGCCGACAAATATCCTGCCAGTGCAGAAGCTAAGCTTTCTTCACCGTCAGAATTTAGTGTGATTTCCATTACCTTTTGCCCTTTTGTTACCACGTCTCCTTCTTTTACGAAAACATCTTTGACGATTCCGTTAACACTTGTTGTAACTCCAAGGTAATTTGCAGATTCAATCTGACCTGATGCGGAAACTGTTTGAGCTATAGTTCCTTTTTCTGCTTTTGCTGTGATGTTTTCTTGCTGAGTTTCTTGCGAGCTGTCATCTTTGAGAAGGTTTTGGCCAACAAGTATTATTATGACGATTATTGATAGTGCGAAAATGCTTAGTTTTTTTTGCCTGATGAATGATACTAGTTTTGACATTGTTTGAGTTTACATTTTGAATCTGAGAACAGACTGAGAAAAAATTACTAGATATTTGGCAGTGTTAAAGTAAAAGTAGATCCCTTATTTATTTCGCTGACTAAGGTGATTTTTCCATTATGTCTGTGGACGATATCCTTTGCTATAGCTAATCCTAGTCCAAAGCCGTCGTGATCTACTCTAGTTCTAGCGGTATCCGCCTTATAAAATCTGTCAAAGATGTGTGGAGTATCTTTGGCATCCATACCTATACCAGTGTCAGCTATATCTATGTTGAGTAGTCCGTCTAGTTTTTTTGCACTAATAGTTATTGTGCCGCTTTCCTTGTTGAACTTTACAGCATTATCTAAAAGTATAGTTACAAGTTCAGTTATTTCTTTTTTGTTTGCCGTAAGTTCGATGTCTGCAAGCTCAGTTTTTACACTGATATTTTTGCTATCTATCCTGTTTTGTAGTTTGTTGAGGATTTCGTTTATTAAAGCCTCAATACTAAATGTTTCTTTGTTATCAACCTGGCTGTTTTCCTGATATTTACTTTGCACAAGCAAAGAGTTAGTCAAATGCGCCAAAGAATCCACATCCTCAATAACAGATTCTAAGAGTTTATCCGTATCACTACTATCGCGTTTCTTGTTTCTTAGGCTTACTTCTAGTTGTGTTTTAATGGATGTAAGGGGGGTTTTTAGTTCGTGAGCGGCGTCGGCAATAAACTTTTTTTGTTTGTCCGACATATCTTCAATTGGTTTAAGCGTTCTTCCAGCAAACCAATATCCAAATCCCCCAACAGTTAACAGAATTACAATATTTACCGAAATCAAAAGTAGTATCGTATTTTTTCTTATTTGTAAGATAGCTTCTTGCGTAAATGGAGCTTGAAAACCTTCGGGTAGGCGAGGCGGTCTGGGAAACTCTCTTAGCCTGTTTTCTACTCTACTTTCATGTATTTCTAAAGCTCGTAGCGTAAACCTGTTTACATTCACATAAACAATAGAACTAAAACTTAACGTTATAGTCATGATTATCCCGATGTAAGATAAGGTAAGTTTTTTTCGTGCTGATTTAAACATTTGACTCCTTTGTGTTGCATTGCAGCATATAACCAAATCCTCTTACTGTTTTTATAAGTTCAGGGCTATTTTTAAAAGGCTTATCTAGCTTGCTTCGCAGGTACCCAATATATACTTCAACAGTATTTGGTAAGACATCAGACTCGTAGCTCCATACATGTTCGATGAGTTTTTCTTTGGTTAGGATTTGGTTTTTGTTTCTAAGTAAATATTCTAAAAGTGAAAATTCCTTTTTAGAAAGAGGTATGACTTTTTCATCTCTTTTGACTTCAAATGTTTGTGTGTCGACATTCAGATTACCGCAACTTAATTTATTTGGAATGAGGTCATGTGGTCTTCTGAGTAGCGCCCTTATCCTAGCTAACAGCTCAGTAAAAGCAAACGGTTTTGTAAGATAATCGTCTGCGCCCGAGTTTAATCCGTTAACACGGTCTTCTACTTCGTCTCTAGCTGTAAGCATAATAATTGGGAGGTGGTTGTCTTGATTTCTAAGCCTGTTGCAAATTTCGACGCCGTTCATCCCCGGAAGCATTAAATCAAGAACAATAAGGTCATAAGCTTCGGTTGTTGCCAGATCATAGCCATCTGTACCGGTAAAGGCAACGTCTACTGCAAAGCCTTCTTGTTCAAGACCTTGTTTTAATGAGTTTGCGATTTTATGGTCGTCTTCGATTATGAGAATTCTCATATGGTTGCATTATATCGCGCCTAGCTCGATGTAATTCAGCATAATTATAGTGGTTAGTCTGAGTTTTTGCTTAGAAGTTGTTTTTCAAGAATTATTAAAATGCTGTTAGCGTATCGGCATTTCTTATTGTTCAGTTTCCGTATACCTATGTAATTGAGAAGGGAGGTAGTGTGCAATTTTATAATCTTTAGGTACCATATTATCCACATTGGCTGCAGAAGCCATTAACCTTTTAGCGGAACCACTAGTTGGTGCAATGTAAATTTGTTCTAGGGTCTCCATAACTAGGCTTGGCCTTCCGCCCTCATTGTTTGTTGATACCCTTACCGCATACCCTGTAGGTAATAATACTTTTAAATCAGACACCTCCGCGCCCTTTCGAATAGGAAACACTACACCCATATGAACATTTTCAGCTACAGTAAATTCTTCATAATGGAAGTTGCTGATTGGACCCCCTAAGGCACGCTCAAGTGTTTCTTTATATTCAAAAAGTTCCTGCCTCGAT
>JBPOHY010000004.1:0-2042 GCA_052035055.1 candidate division WWE3 bacterium
AAATAATAAAACGGCTGAGACTGTGTATGTTCCTAGCTCCGAAGGAACGGTAGAAGAGAATAATCAGGATGATATTAATTTATTAATAACTTATAAAGGTGCTGGCTTAACATTCAAAGTTCCAAAAGATTTTTCTACTCAACAACGCGATAGTGGGGAGAGGTCTACTATTATAGTGAATGATAGTCAGGGGAATTTTAAATTATCTATTTTAAAAACTAGGAATTGTGATTATGATGTCGAGCCGGGCTCAAGTCCTGCTGGATGTTTTACAAACGAAGAATTTGTAGAAAACTTCGGTAATCGTTACACGCCGAAAGAGCAAATGATCAATAGTGGGGAGGTGTATTCTCCACTACCAGAACTTGTAAGTGAAGAACAGGTGAAAATTAATTTCTCTGGTACGCAGAAGCAGGTTATTAAAAAAACCGCAACATTAAATGGTGAGAAAGCATACTATTATTTTATTGAGAGCGAGCCTTTTATTATGATTAAGACAAGTTTGGATATTGATCCTAATATTATAAGCTCAATTAATTTTTCCCCATCAGAAGTTGAGTTAAACACTTCAACCACAGTTCGGTAAATAACAATTTTAAGACTCTAAACAAAAAGCCCGCAAGGGCTTTTTGTTTTTAATTAAAATCCTCCGACCCTACACGATAACACCGCTCGTCCCGCCACGGCGGGATGAAAAAACAATAGTATTTTGCCTTAGAAACTGATGCTGTTTGAAGCCCAAAAAGAAGTGCCAAATCACTTCTTTTTGGGCGAGTTCATCAGTTTCTTGGCTTAAAATCTATTGTTTTTAGGTGTGAAGTGTGGGTCTTGGCTTTTGGTTCCTTTTTGCCAAGAAAAAGGAACATTTAAACACTTGACTTTCTTTTTCCAATCGTCTATACTCCTCCTCACGTATGAATATTAAGGAAAACCATGTTTTTATAGGGGCGTAACGAAACCTACAATTTGGTTTTGAGATGTCCCGCTAGAGCGGGTTTTTTTAATAAAAAATACGACAAAGTTTTTTGACAAAAAAATATAGCAGGTAAATATTTAATCACAACAAGCGATTAAATATTATTGAAAAAGAAAAGAAATTAAACATAAATGTGGTTTTCAAATTTCCTATTAGGAAATTTAAGAGCACATGGTGGATACCTTGGCTTTAAAAGGCGATGAAGGACGTGGTACGACTGCGATATGCTTCGGGGAGCTGTCTAACAAGCTTTGATCCGGAGATTTCCGAATGGGGAAACCTTATCTCGGTAATGCGAGATATGCTTAACTATATGTTGAGTAGCAAACCTGGGGAACTGAAACATCTAAGTACCCAGAGGAACAGAAAACAAACTTGCGACTGCAAGAACATTCCCTTAGTAGCGGCGAGCGAAGAGGGAGGAGCCCAAACCAAGATGAGTTACATTTGTAATATTGTCTTGGGGTTGTAGGGCGATGACGTAGGTAACTAGAGGAGTCAAAAAATATTTTATTAGATCAAGTTTCTGGAAAGAAACGCAACACAGGGTGATAGCCCCGTAATCGAAAATAATTTATCTCCTTTGTCATTGTCCCTGAGTAGTTCGAGACATGAATAGCTCGGATGAACCCGCCAGTACTAACTGGTAAGGCTAAATACTTTTAAAGACCGATAGTGAACTAGTACCGTGAGGGAAAGGTGAAAAGAACCCCGAGAGGGGAGTGAAATAGAATTGAAACCATGTGTTTACAAGGAGTTGAAGAGGGTGCTTGCATCCTCGACAGCGTGCCTATTGAAGAATGAGCCAACGAGTTTATGTATGCTGCTCGACTAAGTCCTTACAGGATGGAGTCATAGGGAAACCGAGTGTTAATAGCGCGCAGGTAGCATGTATAAGACCCGAAACGAGGTGAGCTTGCCATGAGCAGGGTGAAGCGGAAGTAAAATTTCGTGGAGGCCCGAACCGGTTAGTCGTTCAACGCTATCGGATGACTTGTGGTAAGGGGTGAAAAGCCAATCGAACCTCGTAATAGCTGGTTCTCTCCGAAATAGCTTTAGGGCTAGC
>JBPOHY010000122.1:0-2309 GCA_052035055.1 candidate division WWE3 bacterium
TATCCTAAAAAGTTGGTGTATGAACTGTGGTAATAACTCACATCAAAAAATAACCTTTCTTTAATCGCGGTACGGTAACCCAACTCAATGGTGCGCACCTGCTCGGGTTTTATCTTATCTACATTGAAGTATTTCAGGTTCTGTCTGCCGTTGTTAAATGCATCAATCAATGAGCCATAGGTAACCAAACTATCAAAGCCATTCAAATTACCCAACAATGTGGCCCGGCCAACATTAAGATTAATGTATTGATCTGTTAATGTAGGATTACGTAAGGCAGAGGATAACGAAACCCTGAACACATGCTGCTTTTGCGTAAACACTGCGGTAGCAGCCGGAGACCACAACAGATTAAAGTTTTGGTTTTTGTCTAATCGGTTGGTGACGCTGATTTTGAGTTTATCTTTAATCAGTTTACGCTCTATACCTAAATAAGCCCCGACTTCACTGTTGGTTATGCGTTGATTTGCTGCTGTATCAAGGAAAATAGTTCCCCTGGAATTTGGCTTATACAAACGAAAGTTGGCTCCTGAAATAAAATCAAAACGACTCCATTTAAAACGATACTCACCTACTACGTGGTACAACGCTGAGCGGTCAAACAAACGCGAGCCACCCTTACGGTTAGTGCGTGTAGTTACAGCATTAAATGCTGAATCAAACCTTGCAGTACCCGGCTCAAATCGATCATACGTAGTGCCAATTCCATTGCCACTATTAGCAAATTTCCGTCCTTTAGAGTGGTACATCACTAAAGAATCTTTATTTACCGTGCGCCAGTAATTTTCAATGTAGTTTATGCGCTGCCCGTTTGCAGCCGGAATAGTATCTAACTGCAAACCATTGCCACCTATGTTTTCGCCATACCAATCTATTAAACGGTTACCCAAGGTTTGTGTAAGGTAATTGTTGTAATCTTTCCCCCAGTCCAAATCAGATTTTGCAGAATTCTGTAAAATAAGAGCTGTAGCATAGGCATCATAACTATCGCCTGCATCTTCATGAGTAGCATAGGCTCTGATAAAATACTTTCCTTCTTTTCGTACTTCAAGTCTGTTCTGAAAAAATAGAATATTCTTCAGACTAAAACGATTGTCGCCCTGATACACAGTGGTACCTGTGCCAAAGTTATTGGAATAAATAATTTCATTGTCCTTTTTGAACTTGTAATGGAATGCAGCACCCAACTTCAAGTTGTGGGAATTATAATCAACTAAGTCCTTCTCTTTATATCCGTCACGCAAATAGTAACCCTGCCCTGCACTGGGCACGTTTGTTAAGGGTGTATAGAATATTCTATTGTAGTATTCATCTCCGTACCGGTTTACAGCATCGTACCCTCCGGGGTTATCTTTTCCTGAGGGTGATTGTTCTGTAACGTTGTAATTGGTGGCGTTCCAATCATCGGCACGCATGTAAAAAAGATTGAACTTATAGGCAAAACGCTCTTCTTCTTTTTTGTCCTTAAACTTTTGTGCCCAACGCACAGAGGTCTCCAGCAAGTTCCTTTCACCCACCTTTACCTGTGCACTTAACCCGGGAAATAAAAACGGACTTTTTGTTTGCATACTGATAACCCCGTTAAATGCATTTGGTCCGTAGTACGCAGAACTTGCCCCTACCACTAAATCCACTTTTTGTATATCCAGTTCAGATGCTCCCAAAAAATTTCCCAGAGAAAAATTAAGTCCCGGTGCCTGATTATCTACTCCGTCAATCATTTGCAGGGTACGTACCGGAGAGGTACTATTGAACCCTCTCGTATTAATAATCTTAAAACCAATACTTGCAGAGGTTAAATCCACCCCTTTAAGCAAGGCCAGTCCTTCGTAAAAATTAGCTGACGGTGTTTCTTTAATAGAAACCAAATCCATGGTTTCAACAGTAATGGGAGACTGTAATTGTTTCTCTGTTACTCGTGCCGTAGTGACCTTTACCTCCCTGAGTGTGCTGGCTTGTTCAGCCATCCTCATGGTTAACGGTTTTTTAGGAGGTGATTTCAAAACAAGCTCAGTGGAAGTATAACCCAGGTAAGTAACAGACAATGTCAACGGAAAATTACCCGTATACTTTAGTTCGAAATAACCCTTTTCATTAGTAAGTGTGGCCAGTGTTGTTACTTTAACAGCAACAGTTGCTCCTGCTAAGCCTTCGTTTGTACGATCATCATATATACTGCCTTAAATAGTAGTTTGAGCAAAACCGACTATGGAAAGAAAAAGAAAAAGAAAAGTACCTACATAGCGTACAGCAATTGTAAAGTTACCTGTTGGGTTCATCGGTTTGGTTGAATGAGAAAGCAATATTTC
>JBPOHY010000169.1:0-3613 GCA_052035055.1 candidate division WWE3 bacterium
ACCTCCGTGAGAACGCTTTCATAATTCATAATCATAGATTTTACAGAAAATTGCTCCATAGCTAAACTTTGTGCATTAACCGAAAACTCCGCGCAAAGATTCTTGTTTTCCAGCAATTCTAAAATTCTGTCTTTAAAGGTATTAATGTCATTAGCAGAAAGCAGATAACCCGTCTTACCGTCAACAACCGCATCCGAAACGCCACCCATAGAATATGCAATTATAGGCAAACCAGCAAACATGGCCTCTACCAGAACCATCGGGAAACCCTCAATTCTTTTTGTAGGAAATATGAAAACACTCGCGCCGCTATTTTTATAAACATTTATCACCTCGGTATAAGGAAGCTTACCAAACATATGTACCCGATCTAAAACACCTGCATCCTTTAACTTGTTACTAAATTCCTCAAAGTAGTCACCACTGCCAATAACATCAATTGAAACATCACTAAAACGGGCGTCTACTGCCAAACTCAAAACATCATCCATGCCTTTAGATTTAAGGATTTGCCCTACAAACAAAAGTTTCCTTTGCCGGCTAACCGGGGCATCAGCGTTATTGGAAAAGGGCTGGGAATCTATACCATTGTGAATAACAACAAACTTGTCATCAAGCGCAAAGGTTTCCTCTATCAGAGCGGTTTTAACAAAGTTAGATACGCATATGACTTTATCAGAACCGTGCACAAACTCGCGTTGGCGCCTAAAAAAGTTTTTTAGCGTAAAACCTGTATTTTTAACAAAACTAACAATATCCTTAGGGAAGCTCATAGACGAAAGAAAAGTTTTATATTCGCTTATAATAGAACCGTGCGCAATTGAAACAACCTTAACGCCCAGTTCATCCTTTTTCTTTATTACGCCTAAACCAGTAGAACTTTGGGCCAGAACAAGGTCAAATCTGGCTGCAGAGTGATATCTACTAAATTCATCAACTGATCTATTTATCCAATTTGTTTTTTGATAAGTTCCAAAAAATCCAAAAATTGGCCCCATACGATACACACAGTCTACAAAAACGTATTTAATGTTGTTTTCAGTTTTCTCTTGAGGAGTAAGCTCCCAAGTTGGGGAAAAAACAGTAATAGAGTGGCCATTTGCTGCCAGACCTTCTACCAAAACTTTGGTCTGAGTTTCAAGGCCTCCGTAGTTTTTATGCAGTGCTGTTTTTTTGGCCAATACGGCGATGTTCATGTGTATATTCTAGCAAAAACATTGTATTAATGTGGTAAATCTCGCCAACTGCTACCGGTAGCTTTACGCACACTACTTCTACCGCTACCAACAGGCATCGCATTTTTACCCAACTTGGTGCCAGTTATTTTGTCCATAAAGGCTTGATCCACTCCCCTAGCTCTAAGATTTTTACCCTGGTCTTCTGCTGCTTGGTCGTGCTGGGCCTGCTCGACGGAAACATCAAGTTTGATCTCCCCAGCGATACCGGCCAGGGTTCCATATATTATCTGCGCCCTAACTACCTGTTTAACTAAGTAGTCAGCATCTTTGATCTTTTTTGGATCGAATGCATACTCACCCTGCGAAAACTCACGCAAAACATCCAAAAGTAATATGGCCTCATCGGCAAAATTTCCAAATCTTTCGGAATAAGTATCATAAACATGTGGATCACCTTTAATCTTGTATTTTTCAGGCAAATCAACCTTGGCACCTCTACCGGTCTTTTGCATAATGGTTTGCATTTCATACAAGTTATCCAATACGTCTGGGGCACCGGTGGCATCCACAACTTCTTGGACAAAAGTATCATTAGCCTCGGTATCTATGTCAGCGAGGGTATTAACTGAAAATGCCTTTTTTTGCATCATTCTTCTTACTGCCGGGGATTCAAGAGCATCAACCAATCCGCGCAGTTTATCGATTTTTACATAGTTACCATAGCCAGACATAGACTCAATCAAATTAGACAACTCGAGAGAAGCAGCTAGCCCTCTTACAAACTCCACATTCCTAGCATGTCCCTGGTTTTCTTCTATCAATTGAGTCAACCTATCAACAAAGTGTGGCTCGGCATATACTTCCGTTTCTATATTAGCTCTACTAGTACTGCGGACCTGCGACTCATTTACCTCGGGTGTTAAGCGCGACATCTGTTTATGAGCCTCTGCCTCAGCTTGAGTATTGGCAAATCTCAGGTTATTTGATGCCCTAAGCATCCCGGTAGCAATACGATCTTGGCGGGCAGCGTCTGGATAAGTAATATCGAGTGCCCTCTTGTGCCAAGCATTTTCCAAGTCCTCGGCACTGGGAATTTGAGGAGGCGTCTCCCTAGAATTAGAATCTGACAAACTATGAGTAAATGGGTTAGTTTTTGGGAGTTTACTAGCTCTAAAATCTTCGATAACATCTTCTGGGATGGCTTCCTCAGCGAAAGGCCTTACAGGCTCCGTATTCTCCAAACCTTTGCCACTAGAAATAGGGTCTCCTGTTATAATTGCATTTATAAATTCTGGGTCAAAAGGTGTTTCGCTGGGCACAAACAAATGTTAGCTGTAAACAGGTTGCGTTACAAGGGGGTAGGCCCAAAAAGATCCGGTTAATCTGTTGGAATAGTAGCCAATCCCTTTTTCAGCCGTTCGGTATAACCAAGCCCCCGTAAGCGTTGCTCTTCGACCAAAAGTTCAGCTGCTTGAGTATCCTCTCGTTTTCTGTTACTTAATTCAGCGGCCAGGCTTGTGCAGGCTGGGGATAATCTTGATAACAAAAACCCCGCAGTTAACAACTGCCGCACACTTCGCTCAAACTCTTGTGAATACTCTATGTTTGCCTCCACCTGGGTGACTGAAGCACTCAAAGTATCTTCGGCAATCATTGTCCTGTATGTGAAGAGCATGTCGTTAGCCAAATCCATACACACCTCGCTTATATTGGAAACCGAATGCGGATTGGGAATATCTACACCAGACAGGGAACCTTTATGTTCCTGTATATCAACTAAGCGATCATAAACATTCAAGTGATGCAGTAAATAAAATTTCTGGTCCTCGAGTATCGCATCATCTCGCTCGCGCTGGGCGGCAACGGCTGGAGTTATTCCTTCGGCAGCGATCATTGCAGAATAAGCATGTTTAGGTTTAAGGTTAGATGCCAAAGTCATCATAAGTTTATCAAGATCGTCAGCATCTTCGGGCAAAGTTGTAACCTTAGCGTAATCCACCGCCAAAGCATCTTTGTAATCTGGAACATATGCTTCCAAAATCATTGTGAGTTTTTCCCAATGAGGCGCGGGTACCTCGGTAAGCTTAGTACCTGGTAAATGAGCACGGGATTCCTCCCAGGACTTAGCTACAAAGTAGCATGAAGCCAAGGAACGCAGCGCATCCTCATACAAAACTAGTCTACGCTCAGCACCCTCTTCTCGCTCACTATTTAGATGCTCCCAAGCTCGTTGGGCCTCCTCAACTTGTTCCGGGTAAATGTTGTCAAATTTGTGAAATTGTTCAGACATCCTTGGTGTCTCATGTACCTCATCGATCATGTGCTCTTTTAATCGACTAGAACCTTGCTGAGGTATCGAATCACTATCAATCATCTCTTTATAACGTGGCAAGTTTTCAGAGAGGTGGTCAAGGGATTCTTCATAAGGCATTAAT